>NZ_WBRZ01000239.1:0-8329 GCF_008923895.1 Pseudomonas sp. GXM4 | reverse complement strand
TTGCCAGCGATTGGCGCGCAGCGCCGCCATGCTCAGGTATTGGCAGGCGGCTTGCGCAACAGGCTGAACGCCATCGCCCCGAGAAACACCACACTGAGCAGCAACACCGCCCACAGCCCGAACTTCTTCCAATTGGTCCCGGCCACCGCAGCCGTCGTCGCCGTTGAGGTTTGCGTGGCCACTGCTTCGTCCTGCACCGTCGCCTTGCCCAGGCTCGCCAGCTTTTCTGGCTTGAAGTCCGGAATCAACGTTGCCAGTGGCAGGTTCGCCGTTTTCACGGTGGCATTGCCCAAGGCCAGGCTGTACGGCCCTTCGCCCCGGGCGAGGAAGATCACCTGCGTGGCGCGCACCGCATATTTCAGGTCCGGCGCCTGCTCACCCAGACCGCCGCCACGCTCATCCACGGTCAGCTTGAGTTGCTGCACGGTCTGCCCGGACAGCGGGATTTCGTTCTGCACCACGTCCTGATTGTTCTGGCTCAGGCGATACAGCAAACCGCTGCTCAGCGTCTGCCACGGCAAGTTGCTCTCCCTCCGGCCGGCCAACGTCACCGGCGCGAGACTGTTCGGCTGTTTCAGCTCAACCTGCACCCGCTCGACATTCAGCCCCATCGGCAACTGCCAGATGTATTCCCCGGATTTGCTGCTGCCGGCCACGCTGGGCGACCACACCAAAGGCAGCGGCAGGTTGCGCGGGTCGCTGCTTTTCAATTGCGCCGACGTCAGGACGGGCGCCGAACCCGGCGACTCCCACAACAGGCGCACATAGCGCGCGGTCCGCCCCGGCAGGGTCACTTCGTGCTGTTCGATGCGCTCATCGGAAAAGGTCAGCCGTGCCACTTGGCCCTCGCCCCATGACTGCCAGTGCTGCAGATCGTCGCTGGCCTCGATGCTGAAACGCTGGAAACCGTCGCGCTCGCTGGTCCAGTCGAGGATCAACTGCTGCAACGGTGCCTTGATCGCACTGGCATCGAGCAGCCAGCCGCGCAGCACTTCTTCGCCCGCCTCCAGTTGCGTGGACGGTTGCACTTCGACCAAGGTGCCGTTGGTGGTCGACTGCACGCGCACATTCGGCGCACGCTCGCTGGCGTCGGCAGCGTTGTACAGCGGGAACCACTTGACCTCATGCAGCTTGCCGTCGTCGCGGGTCTGCGCCGACTCGCGAGCCAAGGCGTAGGCCTGCGCTTCGCCGGCGGCGTTGAACACACGCAGGTCGCTGAGATCGGTCTGGCGCGCCTGCAATTGCGCGCTCAGCGGCAGGTCGAGGCGATACCACGGGCCATTGCCGCTCACCGTCAACGGCACTTGCGTGGCGAAGTCCGCCGGTTTTTCCTGAGCGCCAGCGACCATCACCACGCCCAGCGCCAACCACCCCAGATTCAGCATGCGACTCAAGATGCAACTCCTTCAGTATCCGGCGCGGGTTTGTCCGCCGCCGGTTCAGCCTCGACGCGCTTGGGTGGCAGCGGCGCGAAGTAGCCCACCACCAGCAGCAATACGCCGACACCGATAAACGAGACGATCCGGGCGAGACCGCCACGGTTGCTCAGTTCGACAAAAATCAGTTTGGCCACCACCAGCGCAATCAGCGCCGCGCCGATCAGCCACACTTCGCGGCGATGGCGCAGATGGCCGCCGATCATCAGCCCCAGCGCCATCAACGTCCAGACGATCGACAGGCCGGCCTGCACCAGCATCGACGCGAGCAGTTGATCAAGCTCGAACGGGATGCCGGCCCAGTGATGCGCCGCGCGGGTGACCAGCGCGGTGCAGAAGGCGAACAGCGAAACCCCGGCGATCAGTTGCGTGGCGTGGTCGGCATGATCCTGACGGATCGACAACTGCGCAACGGCGCTGCGCGACCAGACATAAACGCCGAACAGCGCAAACAGCAGCCCCAGCTCCAATGGGTTGAGCAGCGGCACGTAAGGCAACGGTTCGGCATTGCCATCGCTGACGCCATTGGCCAGCCAGACCCACGCCAGCATCAGCACCGCCAGCGGTGCCGCCGCATACAAGCGGTACTCGCGGGCAAACGCGGCCACCGGCCACGGCCACGTTCGGGGAGCAGCCATCAGCAACAGATAGAGGCTCGGCAGAATTGCCCAACCCAACCAGCGCCAGGCATTGTATTGCTCGGACAACAGCAGCAGGCCGTAACGCAACTCCAGCGCCAGCACGCCAATCAGCAGCCAGCAACCGAGCACATGGGCCACGCTCAATGCGCGCGCCGGCAACATGGACCCCAAGCGGCGCAGGCTGAAGAAGTGCACCACGAACAGCGCCGGCCACGCCAGCCAGCCGAAGTCGGCGGCCGGGTGGTAGCGCGAATGCCAAGCGCCGAGCAAAACCAGCGCCGCCGCCGGAATCAGCAAGGTGCAGAGCAACCCCAGCGCCGGCCATTTCAAGCGCAGTGACAACAGCGTCCACAGCGCCACACTGATCGCAGCGACCAGCAGCAACAATGTGCCTTGCAGATTCGGCGAGGCGAAACGCAGGATTTCGCTGACCCACGCCAGCGTCCACCAACCGGCGCCCCAGACCAGTAGCACTTGCGACAAGCGCCGCAAACTCAAGGCATCAAAAGCCGTGGCATGGTTGCCCAGTTGCAAGCGCCATGCACCGATCAGCGCGGCCAGCCCCAGCACCAGCGGTGTCCAGAAGCCGCCATGGGCCAAAGGGCTCAATCCTTCGCTAGACAACGGCCCGAGCCATTCAGGCCCGGCGAGCAGAAACGCTGCGCCGCCGACCACCTGCAACAGCAGCCCGAAAACGAAACTCAGACGCTGTTGCAGGTACAGGCTCAGCCAGATGATCAGCAAACCGCTGGCCGCCCACACCGCGCTCGCGGTTTGCCACGGCAGCACGAACAGCACCGCCAGATTGATCAGTACCAGCCCGGCCAGCAGCACCACCGACAAGCCACGCAGCAGGCGCACATCGCCGCGCACCATCTCGTCCCGCGCCGCCAGCAGCATGCCGCCAATCAAGGCCAGACCGATCAGCGATGCACTGAGCAAACCGCTCCAGCCAGCGCTGAACACCGCCGTCGAATCTTCGCCGGCCGTTTGCAGGCGCAACAGAAATAACGCGCCGCCCAGCAACTGCACGGCGAACGCGGTAAACAGAAATGTGCGCGATTGAATTCGCAAGCCAACAAACAAGGTCGCCAACCCGGCCAAGGCCCAACTGATCGCCGTGCCCTGGATGAACAGGAACAACGGCGCCAGCAGATACAGGAACGTCAGGCCCAGACACGCCAGCACTGGCAGGCCTTGCCTTTCCCACGGCAATGTTTGCTCGGGCGTAGCCTTGCGCAGTTGGAAGAAACTGAACAGCAGCGCGGCGCCAAGCATCAGCGCGCCCAGCGGTGCGCCGTCGAGCAGGCTGCTCTCGCCGGGCTGCAACTGGCTGAGAAACGCCAGTGCCGAACCCAGTTGCAGCAGTAAGGCAAAGGCCCGGGCAAACGGTCGATGCTGACGCAAGCCAAGCCAGAAAATTCCCGCGCCTTCCACGGCCCACGCCGCAGAAGTCCAGCGCGCATCGAGCCCCAGCGGAATCGCCAGGCTGGCGAAAATCACTCCCAGCGCCAGGCAGGTTTCGCCCAGCAGCATCGCGCGCCCGCCCATCAAAACTTTGGCCAGCGCCATATAGATCATGCCCAGCGCCAACGCACTGAACGCCGCCGCGAATTCGAGGTGCTGGACCAACGCAAACTGCAAACCGAAGCCAATGATCGGCGGGCCGAACAGCAGGGTGCCGTCGACATAATCACCCTTGCGTGCAGACCATTGCAGCAGCGCCTCGCGATCAGCCTCCGCCGGAGCATCCTGCAGGTCGCGCAATTTGCGCCGGGCGAAGAGCAGGCCGATGGCGAGGTACATGAGGAAAAACAAAATCAGGAACGGCTCGGTGCTCCACAGCAATTCCGGCGTGTAGGAACGCAGGCCCCAGGCGAATCCGATACCGAAGGTACCGACGAAACCGATCAGGTTGAGCAGCCGCCAGGCCTTGAACCAGGCGATAGCAAGAATGCCCGCGTTGAGGAGAGCGAAATAGCTGAACAGTGCGACGTGATTGCCTTCGCCGGTAGAAGTCAGAATAGGCGCGGCGAAACCACCGAGTGCCGCCGCTGCGGCCAACCCCAGCGCGTCCTGGGTAATCGCCAGAATGGCCGAGAACACCGTCACCGCGACCAGCAAACCGAGTGCAGCGGACGGATCAAGCAACGGATGCAGACGCATCGCCGCAAACACCGTCAGGTACAACACCGCGATCCCGGTGCCTTGCAGCATCAATGCATAGTTGCTGTTGCGTCGGCGCAACCACCAGCCCAGCGCAAGCAGAGCCAACGCCGCTGCCGCGACGCCGGCGTAACGCAACTCGATCGGCACCACCATGCCTTCGGTGGCGTAACGCAGTAAAAATGCCAGACCGAAAAACAGCAGCACCACACCGACGCGCAGCACTGTATTGCCGCCAAACAGCCAGTTGCGCGCAGCGCTGATGCCGCGTTCGATCAGGTTCGGGCCACGGGGTTCGGCGGTTTTTTGTGGCGGTGCCGCAGGAGCCGGTTCGGCGCGCCAGACATCCGCCGGCAACGGCTGGCTGGTTTCGCGGGCGACGGTGGAGATCGGTTCGACTTCGGGGGGCAGTTCCCAGATCAGTTCAGGGGTCGGGGCAGCCTGCTCAGCCACGTCGACGGGTGCGGCGACTGGCTCGGCTTCAGGTGGCGGCGCGGGCGCATGCGAGGGCGAACCCTCCAGCACAAACAGCCGCTGAGCCACGCCTTGCAAGGCTTCGCGCACCTGCTCAAGTTGACGCTGTTGCTCCGCCGCCTGCGAGCCAAGGCGCGCGATGCGCAGCGCCTGGCCGATGACCAGCCCCAGCAGCGCACCCAACAGCGCGCCACTCAACGACTCGTCGAGCAGTCCACCGAGCACCAGCCCGATCAACATGAACATCCATTGCATGGTCGATATCCCTAAGCAGCCCCGGGGCGGGGCGAGTCCGGCGATGGCTTCAGTCTAGGCACAAACCGTGTGGGAGCCAGCCTGCTCGCGAAGGCGGATTGTCAGCCAACATTTCTGTTTAAGTCGACGATCGCTTCGCGAGCAGGCTCGCTCCCACAGGGTACGGCGGTGATTGATGCCTTTTAACCGGCGCTCAGTATATCGATCCGGCCCAACAAACGTTGGGCCTTGCGCAGATTTGTCGGGGAAAGTTACTCCAGCGCTTTCCAGATATCCGTGGCGTACTCGCGAATCGTCCGGTCGGAAGAGAACCAGCCCATCCGCGAGGTGTTGAGCACCGCCGAACGCCACCAGTTCTGCGAGTCATGCCAGTGCGCATCGACACGTTTCTGCGCTTCCCAGTAGGAGTCGAAATCGGCGCAGACCAGGAAGCGGTCATAGTCGATCAACGAGTCGATCAGGCCGGTGTAACGAGAGGTATCGTCCGGCGAGAACACACCGCTGCGAATCGCTTGCAGCACATCGTTCAAACGATGGGAGGCGGCGATGTCGGGTACGGCGCTGAACTCGTGGTTCTGCTTGCGCGCCTCAACCTGTTGCGCGCTGAGACCGAAGATGAACATGTGCTCGGCACCGATGCGCTCGCACATTTCCACGTTGGCACCGTCGAGGGTGCCGATGGTCAGCGCGCCGTTGAGGCCGAACTTCATGTTACTGGTGCCCGACGCCTCGAAACCGGCGGTGGAAATCTGCTCGGACAAGTCCGCCGCCGGGATGATGCTCTCGGCCAGGCTGACGTTGTAGTTGGGCAGGAACACCACTTTCAGCAGGCCACGCACGGTCGGATCGTTGTTCACCACCCGAGCGATGTCATTGGTCAGCTTGATGATCAGCTTGGCCTGGTGGTAACTCGCCGCCGCTTTACCGGCGAAGATCTTCACCCGTGGCACCCAGTCGACTTCCGGCTCGGCACGAATCGCCTGATACAACGCCACGGTGTGCATCAGGTTGAGCAACTGACGCTTGTATTCGTGGATACGTTTGACCTGCACGTCGAACATCGCCGCCGGGTTGACCGCGATCCCCAGGCGCTCGTGAATCAGATAGGCCAGCGCCTTCTTGCTGTGCAAACGCTGCTCGGCGAAGGCTTTGCGGAACGCGGTTTTCTCGGCGAACGGCTCGAGTTCGAGCAGGCGCTCTTCAGGATGATCGAGCAGGTCCGGGCCGAGGGCATCGACCAGCATCGAAGTCAGTTCCGGGTTGGCCTGATACAGCCAGCGGCGGAAGGTGATGCCGTTGGTTTTGTTGTTGATCCGCTCAGGGTAGAGCTTGTGCAGTTCGGCGAATACGGTTTTGCGCATCAGCTGCGTATGCAGACCGGACACGCCGTTGACGCTGTGCGAACCGAGGAACGCGAGGTTGCCCATGCGCACCCGGCGGCCGTTGTCTTCTTCGATCAGCGACACCGCGCGCAACACGTCGAAGTCATGAATGCCCTTGGCCCGCAGCGAATCGATGTGCTGCGCGTTGATCAGGTAAATGATCTGCATGTGCCGTGGCAGCATGCGTTCCATCAGCCCGACCGGCCAGGTTTCCAGCGCTTCCGGCAGCAGCGTGTGGTTGGTGTACGACAGCGTGTCGACGGTGACTTGCCATGCTGCGTCCCACGCGACGTCGTAGACGTCGACCAGTTGGCGCATCAGTTCGGCCACGGCGATTGACGGGTGAGTGTCATTGAGCTGGATCGCCGCGTGATCACCGAGGGTCAGCACCGAGGTGTGCATGTTGCGGTGACGGCGCAGCAGATCCTGCAGCGAAGCGGCGACAAAGAAGTATTCCTGACGCAGGCGCAGTTCTTGCCCGGCTTCGGTGCTGTCGGCGGGATAAAGGACGCGGGAGATACTTTCAGCGCGGGCCACTTCCGCCACGGCGCCCAAGTGGTCACCGGCGTTGAAGCGTTCCAGGTGCAGGTCTTCCATGGCGCGGGCACGCCACAGGCGCAGAGTGTTGACGCTCGCTCCGCGCCAGCCGACCACCGGCGTGTCATAAGCAATTGCGCGCACGGTTTCCGCCGGCGACCAGACCTGACGAGTCTTGCCGGAGGCATCGGTGACGGTTTCGACGCTGCCGCCGAAGCCGATCGGGTACGCCACTTCCGGCCGTTCGAATTCCCAAGGGTTGCCGAAATCCAGCCAGTGTTCGGTCTGCTCCTGTTGCCAGCCATCGACGATCGCCTGACGGAACAAGCCGTGTTCATAACGAATGCCATAGCCATGGCCGGCGATGCCGAGGGTCGACATGCTCTCCATGAAGCACGCCGCGAGACGACCGAGGCCGCCGTTGCCGAGCGCCGCGTCGGGCTCCAGCAGACGAATGCGTTCCAGATCGACGCCCAGTTCGGTCAGCGCTTCACGGGCGACGTCGAGCAGGCCGAGGTTGCTCAGGCTGTCGTAGAGCAAACGGCCGATGAGAAATTCCAGCGAGAGGTAATAAACCCGCTTCTGGCCTTTGCGATAGATCTGTCGGGTGTGGTCCATCCAGTGTTCGACCATGTGATCACGCGCAGCCAGGGCGATGGCTTCGAACCAGTCATGGTCGAAGGCGTGATCGGGGTCTTTGCCCACGGCGTAGGTGAGTTTGGTCAGGACGGCGTCGCGGAATGCGGCCACCTCTGCTTCGCGAACTAGTGGTTCTTGAGTCATCAACAGGACCTCGAGCGAGCGGGAATTTTCTGAGCCTAGACGGTCTGACCGGCGCTAACGGCTCTGGTTCGGCAGTATTTGCGCGGACTGTGCGCCAGTGCGACATAACCCTGGCGGATGAGCCAATGAATGCAGGGGCCGTGCCGTCCTGTCGGGCAAAATGCGGCCGCTGCGAAAATATCCGGCGAAAGGTTGTTCAAAATTCCACCGCTCCCGGTATGATCGCGCGCCCTGATGCATACACGCCTGGTAACTCCCGATGATGAAGCCCAACCTGATCGCCGCCGCCGAGATTGATCGTCTCGATACGTGGGCCAAATATTCGGCACCGATGTGCGGCTCGTGCATGTCCAGCTGCTGCACGCTGCCCGTCGAAGTGAAGATCAAGGATCTGGTGCGCATCGGTGTGGTCGACGAGTTCGAACTGGGCGATCCGCCAAAGAACATCGCCAAGCGCCTGCAAAAGGAAGGTCTGGTCGAGCGCTTCAATCAGAAGTCGGGAATCTTCACCCTCCAGCGCATGAGCAACAACGACTGCTATTACCTGGATCGTAAAACCCGCCTGTGCACCATTTATGACAAGCGCCCGGACACCTGCCGCAACCACCCGAAGATCGGCCCGCGGCCGGGGTATTGCGCTTATAAGCCGAAAGAA
>NZ_WBRZ01000238.1:0-8381 GCF_008923895.1 Pseudomonas sp. GXM4 | reverse complement strand
AAATAACTACAACTTTGTAAGTGTTAGCATTTCAGCGTCTATTACTTATTGATCCAATTGCCGCGCGCCCATTGTCATGTCTGCGCGGCATGAAACTTTTGATACCGGGTAAATACCGATGAGCACGATCCATGATCAGGCAATGAACTATGTCTATCAGCAAGTATTGCAGCGTCTGCTGAGTTTCTTTTCCCGAGCCGAGCGCACGGCATTGCAGTTGCTGATACAGCGCCTGGTGGTGGCCGCTGGCGGCATGGAAAACATCGGGCAATTCAAGGTGCTGGTGCCTCAGTCCGGCCTGCGTGACGGCTGCTACACCCTGGCCTTGCTCCGCGCCGCACAGCTGACCATCGCCGGACGTGCTCCGGCGACCTTCCAGTTGCGCGTGGCTTCCCTGCGCTGGAGTGGCGACAGCCCGCTCGCCCTGCAAAACCTGCATCGCAGCTACAGCGCGCTATTCCTTTATGACGATCCACGGGTCGAGGTGCTGATGGTGGATAACCGCGAAGTGCTGCCGTTCGACCATCGCACGCCTGTGAGCAACGAAGGGCGTGAGGCCAGCCGCGTCAATCTGCTGCTGGTCGGGCACTGTCGCACCTGGCTGGAAACGCCTGAATTATGGGATGACGCCTACCTGGCGACGGCCGAGTACTACAGCCAGATCGCCCGCTGGAACAATGGTGTCGACGCCATGATCAGCACTGAAACCAAAGGCAGTCAGCAGCATTTCCTCGAAGGCCTGAACCGTGCAATGCAGCGAGTGGCAATAGCCGGTCCAGAACTGGTCAATGCCGGATTCGAAGCGCTTTTTCCGCTGCTCGACGGGCTCGGTGATGATTTCTACCGCGAGCTGCGCGCAGATGACGACCGGATAGCGTGGCGCCCGGAAGGTGAGTTCGAAGCCTGTCGGCGCACCAGTTTTATCGACATCAACGACATGATGGTCGGCAAAATCGAGGATCGTTGGCCGCTGCTGGGCGAATTTCTCGGTTATGAACCTGACGACCTGGCGCTGTACCAGGGCGAAGCGGTATTCGCTGACCCTCTAATCTCGGCGCACGTGCGAGGTTTGTACGCACGCTTCATCGAGGGGCGCGCCTATGAGGCGGGTATCGACGATTATGTTCGTCACACGCTGGCCGACATGCGGCGAAAACAGGTCGCCGAATTTGTCTGCGAGCACTTGCTGGCCAGCTATGACAATGCCGGCGGACCAGAGCAGCTGCGGGCGCTTGCCGAGGACTACCTCATCAATGGTTTCGGATTGAGTGAAACGCAGCTGGTGTGCCTGCTGTTTGCGCCGTTCATCGACAACGGCAAAGGTCTCGAGCGGTTCCTGCGCAACTGTCATCCCGGCATGCTGGTCGCCATGCCTGACCTGCACCGCGCCATGCAAGGCTTGCACGCGCCAGAGCAGGTTTTGAAGTGGATAACGGAAGTGAGCGGGTTGCCAGTCAGGTTGGTGATCCGCCTCTATGCAACGGGCCCTGTGCAGATTCATGCGCCCGCGCAATTGGCCTCGGAGAGTTCGGGTTCGGATGAGGCGCGTTCGGCTGCGCCGTTCGAGCGGTCGACGGAACGCTGACGGTGAGCCGGAGCCTGGGTTGTGAACCGATATCTACGGAAATGAGGGTGTGAAAAGCGCGCGGGACAACGACTTTGTTTATCAGGCAGTTTATCGATATCTGACCACGCTGATTGATGACGCCGGAGGTGGTGCGGCGGTACGCATGCCTTCTTTGCGACAACTGGCGGATCGACTGAATGTCTCCATTTCAACGGTGCAGTACGCCTATTCGCTTCTGGAGAAGGAAGGTCGAGTCTATTCGATAGCCAAGTCAGGGTATTACGCGCAAGCGCTGTTCAGCATGGATGCGCCCGGCAACGGCAATGATCTGCTGGAGACCGTGTACGTCAACGCCAGACGTCCCGGAATGTGTGTGTTGAGCGCCGACGAACCGGCCTCGCTGCAACCGCTGGACAGTCCGTTGTTGACGCTGGAACGTGAGCTTCTGCGCCAATATCCGCGTCAGCTACAGACATTCGTGCAACCTTGCGGAGAGCTGGAATTGCGGGTTGCCCTGGCAGCGCGGTACACGAGTTCGACAGAGCATTTCTGGCATGCCGATGACATCTATATCGGTGCCGATCTGCGCGGGGTCCTGGAAATTCTGATTTCGGTGCTTGAATTGCGTCACGCCAGCGTAATTGTCGAATCACCGTGCGACTGGGTGATATTGCGTCTGCTCGAGTCGTGCGGGGTGCGCGTGATCGAATGGCCATTGCTGGCCGAAGGCGTGCTTGATCTGTCGGTACTGCAATCGCTGCTGGAGAACGAGCCAGTACGTCTGGTTCTGTTGTCCTCAGTGTTGAGCATGCCTCACGGCAAAGGTTTCACCCATGAGCGTCAGCAAGCCGCCGCGCAGTTGCTCAATCAACATGGCGTCTGGGTACTGGAAAACGACTGCTACAGCGAGCTTGACGAGCGCAATGATTCACAGCGTTTGCGCAGTTGGCTTGATCCTGAGCGTCTGCTGGTGTTTTCCACTTTCGAGAAATTCATCGGCGCTGAAGCGCCATTCGGCTTTGTCCTGTCGCGTCATTGGCGTGAGGCGCTGCAACGCCATTTTCTGCTGCGCGCATTTCGCTTGTCGCCGATCCGCCAAAAGGCGATTGCCCGGTTGTTGAATGGCGGGCGGCTTGATCAGCATTTATCTGTGCTGCGGCGAATGCTGGGTGAGCGGCGAGCCATGTTGATCCAGGTTCTGCACGAACGTTTGGGCGATACGCTGCAGATAGTCGAGCCGCAGGGCGGGGCGACGGTGTGGGTGCGTTCGTTACGGCCGGTCGACATGGCGAATGTGTTCCGTCGCCTGCTCAAGCAACAGATCATCGTGGCCCCCGGCGAGCTGTTCAGCCTGCAAGGTCTGCATGCGGATCATCTGCGGATAAGCGCGTTGCACCACGGCGAGCGGGATTTGCCCAGTGTCATCGGCTTGCTCGGCGATGCCTTGCGCTTGTCACCCGGCCAATAACGTTAAAAAACATCGGGCGAGTTTCGGATACATCCCGTCGCACAGTGGTCAAACTGCCAGTAAACTGCGCTGCATTTCCTGAACCACTCCGATTTCAGAGGTTTTTGCATGACACTCAGTCCTTTTGCGGGCAAACCGGCACCGGCAGAACTGTTGGTCGATATCCCGCGACTGGTTACGGCCTATTACACCGGCCAGCCTGATGCATCGATTTCTACCCAGCGAGTGGCGTTCGGCACGTCCGGCCACCGCGGCAGTTCGTTCGATTTGAGTTTCAACGAATGGCATGTTCTGGCCATCAGCCAGGCGATCTGCCTGTATCGCGAAGCCCAGGGCATCACCGGCCCGCTGTTCGTCGGCATCGACACCCATGCATTGTCGACCCCGGCCGGCGCCAGCGCACTGGAAGTCCTCGCCGCCAACGGCGTCACCGTGATGATCGCCGAAGGCGATGAATACACGCCGACCCCGGCAGTTTCTCACGCCATTCTCTGCTACAACCGCGGTCGCACCTCCGGCCTGGCGGACGGTATCGTCATCACGCCGTCGCACAACCCGCCACAGAGCGGTGGCTACAAATACAACCCAACCAACGGTGGCCCGGCCGATACCCACATCACCAAGTGGATCGAAGCCAAGGCCAACGAGCTGCTGGTGAACAAACTGGCCGGGGTCAAACGCATCAGCTACGAGCAAGCGCTCAAGGCCAGCACGACCCATCGTCACGATTACTTGAACACCTATGTCGCCGACCTGATCAACGTCATCGACTTCGATGCCATCCGCGATGCCAAGCTGCGTCTGGGTGTCGATCCGTTGGGCGGAGCAGGGGTGCGCTACTGGTCGGCCATCGCCGAACACTACCGTCTTGACCTGGAAGTGGTGAATAAACAGGTCGATTCAACCTTCCGTTTCATGACCGTGGACTGGGACGGTCAGATCCGCATGGACCCGTCGTCCAGCCACGCAATGCAAAGCCTGATTGGCCTGAAAGAGCGCTTCGACGTGGCGTTTGCCTGCGACCCGGATCACGACCGCCACGGTATCGTCACGCCGTCCGGTGGTTTGCTCGCGCCGAACAATTATCTGGCGGTATCCATCGACTACCTGTTCCAGAACCGTCCGCAATGGCGCGCCGATGCCGCTGTCGGCAAAACCGTGGTCAGCAGTGGTCTGATCGATCGCGTGGCCAAGCGCCTGGGCCGTCGCCTGTACGAAGTGCCGGTGGGTTTCAAATGGTTCGCCGACGGTCTGTTTGATGGCTCGCTGGGTTTTGGCGGTGAAGAGAGTGCTGGCGCGTCGTTCCTGCGCAAGGATGGCGGTGTATGGAGCACCGACAAGGACGGTCTGATTCCTGCCTTGCTCGCCGCTGAAATGACGGCGCGCACCGAACGCGATCCAAGCCAGGCCTACCGCGCGCTGACTGACGAACTGGGCGAGCCGTTCTCGGTACGTGTCGACGCCAAGGCCAACCCTGAGCAGAAGGCACTGCTAAGCAAGCTGGCGCCGGAGCAGGTCACCTCGACCGAACTGGCGGGCGAAAAGATCCAGAGCATCCTCAGCCATGCACCGGGCAACGATCAGGCCATTGGTGGTCTGAAAGTCATGACCGAGAACGGTTGGTTCGCCGCGCGTCCGTCGGGCACTGAGGACATCTACAAGATCTACGCCGAAAGCTTCCTCGGCGATGACCACCTCAAGCAACTGGTGGCCGAAGCGCAAACGTTGGTGGATGGCGCTATTTCCACTAAGTGATGCGCACATGAAAAAGGGCAACCGTTATGGTTGCCCTTTTTTATTGCCTTCAGATCAAGCCAGGTCGACCAGTACGATCTCGCTGTCCTCGATCGCCGTAACCGTCAGCACTTGCTCATGGGCCACCGCCACACCGTCACGCGCTTGGGCACGCAAGCCATTGACCTCGATCACGCCAGTGGCCGGAACCAGATAGGCGCGACGCCCTTCGTCGAGCCGGTATTCGGCTGTTTCACCAGCCTTGATGTTCGCCGCCACCAGACGAGCATTGGCGCGAATGTGCAGGCTCTGGTCGTCGCCGTCCTTGCCGCTGGCCAATGTCACAAAACCCTCGCGCTCGCCTTTGGGAAACGGCTTGGCGCCCCACGACGGCGGCGAACCGGTTTCAGTCGGCAGAATCCAGATCTGGAAGATCTTGGTTTCCTTGTCTTCCAGGTTGTACTCGCTGTGAGCGATGCCGGTGCCGGCGCTCATCACTTGTACGTCGCCGGCTTCGGTGCGGCCCTTGTTGCCCAGATTGTCCTGATGCGTGATGGCACCTTCTCGGACGTAAGTGATGATTTCCATGTCGCGGTGCGGATGCTGCGGGAAACCGGTACCCGCGGCGATGATGTCGTCGTTCCACACGCGCAAGTTGCCCCAGCTCATCCGCTGCGGATCGTAGTATTCGGCAAAGGAAAAGTGGTGATGCGCGTCCAGCCAGCCATGATGGGCGCCGCCCAGCGAGCTGAAGGGTCTGAGTTCAAGCATGATCGTCTCCTAATAAGGGTCGTCAGGGGGCGGGCCCCGTGGGTGATGACGACGATCATCTATCAGGCAATCATCGATAAAAAGCGCAAAAACTGCCGCATCATGATCAGGTTATTTGATGGGAATGCGCCTCGACATCGTCTCATCCGACTTTCAATTCGTCGCCTAAACCGATGACCTGTAAGCATTTCGCTAGAACTGGACGGCAAATCCAGACACCATAGCCGCCACAGCCTCACACCCTGGAGTCCGTCAGCGTGGCGCAACACATTCCCGATCTTCCCCCTGAACTTCGTCCACTGGCCGAGATGCCCTGGTTCAAACGTCTGGCCGCGCGATTCTTTGGTCACGGGTTGACCAAGCTGCGCGCCCAGCACCGGGCGTCGTGGCTGCACGGGCAAGCCGACGGATTTCGCAGTGGCCACACCGCTGGCGTCGAATACGGTTTCAAGGAGGGCAAGCTTGAGGGTTTGGAGGAAGGCCGCCAGGTGCTGTTGATTCGCGACAGCCGCAACACCGAACATCGGCCGCCCAGCGTCGATAACCACCTGTTCGATGACTGGCGCCTGCCGCTGACGGCGGAACTGAAGAAGCGCATCAAGGCTGACGTTGCCCGTTTGCTTCCGGCCCACGCCCAGCCCAGCGCCGCACAGTGGAAGATGATCTTCAGCGATACGCCGTCCACCTCGGTGGTGGCCGGTGCCGGCGCCGGCAAATCGACCACGCTGGTGCTGCGCATTCTGTTGCTCAGCCATTATCTGGGTTTTGAGCTGGATTCGATGACCGTGGTGACCTTCACCCGCGAATCGCGCAAGGACTTCATCAACAAACTGATCGAAATCTTCACGCTGTGGGGGCAGCCGCTGAACCTCAAGCAGGCCCGCGAGCTGGTCAGAACCTTCCACTCACGCATCCTGCCGATGGTGCGCAGCCTGCCGGGTTTCGAGCGTTTGCAGGCCTTCGAGAACCTCAGCGATCGCCCGCAAAGCGGCGCAGAGGAGGTCGACAGCAATCCGTTTGACCTGCGTATCAATGACGCGCAGCGCCAGCAACTTAATGCTTGTTATCACCGCCTGTTCAACGACGATGAGCGTTTCCGCCAGTTGATCCAGCCGCTGTCCCGTGCCGGATTACAGTTGAAGGAACTGGAACGCGATCACCCCGATGTGCAGAAGCGCATGGCGGTCACCGAACTGGCGGCCAAGCGCGATGAAGAGCTCTGCGATGTGATTGAAGATTTATGGTTTCGTGCAGGGGCGTGGCCCATTAAAGGCATCGAGCCGAATCGGCAGGCCTTCGAAATCAATGGCTCGAAGTTCCACACTCATGGCTATATTCCCAGCCTAGATGCCTGGGTGGTGCTCGGCTTTGATCCCAGGGAAAACGCCCAGCTGACCCGACCCAACGCCAAGCTGAGTGTCCGTGCAGAGTGGGCGGTCAAGCGCACCCTGTTTCAAGCTTTCTGCCGTAAGTCATTGATATGGCTGGATAGTTACGAGTCATCCAGGCGCGTTCTTGCGACGTTGGCCGGAGATGGCAGCGCCGGTCCCGGCTTTGATTACAAGGTCAAAGGCGAGCTGGCATCCGCGCCATTGCTGGATTGTTTTGTCGCCGCAGCAGGCTTTATCGAAAACCTCGGCCTGGATGTGCCGGACGCGGTCAGTCGGATGAGCTTCGCCAAGGACGATCCCGATCGCTTTTTCTTTGAAGCCCTGAGCCTGTTCTGGCGCGCATTTGAAGATCACTTGCTGGATCAGAAGCCGCCAGTGATGACCTACAACCGCATGTTCGCGCTGTTCAGCGAGCACTCGCCGGAAAACCTCAAGCTGCTCAGCGATGAGTTGCTGCGGCCTATGGCGCATTTGATGATCGATGAGTTCCAGGACGTATCGCCGCAGATCGTTTCGTGGATTCGCGCCAGCCTCAATGAAATCCGCAGCCGTGGCCCGGCCATGCACGTTGGGCGAGGGGCGCAGCGGTCGTCGCTGTTGTGCGTCGGCGATGACTGGCAGTCGATTTACGGCTGGCGAGGCAGCTCGCCGAGCTACTTCATGGAGTTCAACAAGGAGTTTCCGTCGCCAAGCACCACGCGGGTCATGCTCAGTGACAACTATCGCAGCCATCAGCACATCATCGACGCAGCCGAACACATTGTCCGTGCAGCGCCGGCTATCGCAGGCAAGAAGGCCAAGGCCAGTGGTGAGCCCAAGCCGCTTCACCCGGTCAATGTGCTTGAGCGGGATGATGAAGCATTGGGGCAGCGCCTGGCCCAGCATTACCGGCGGGGAGATTCAATCCTGATGCTTTATCGAAAAAGTAGCGATAAGTTATTGATTGAGCAGCATATTCAGCCTGTACTTAACGTGGATTCGAGCTTGCCCTATGAGGCGCGGCGGCTGAAACAGCTGACCTATCACAGCGCCAAAGGCTTGCAGGCTGATGCAGTATTTCTGCTGGGTGATTGCCAGCATCTGACCAGTTCTCCGTACAAGAATCAGGTCTATCGCATGGCGGGATTGGGCAAAAGTGGCGACAGCGAGCCGTACGACAATGCGCAAAAGGACGAAATCCTGCGCCTTGCCTACGTCGGTATCACACGCGCCGTCAGTCATTGCTACTGGTATGTCGAACCGCAAGACAGCCAGGCGGTAAACATGCCGAGGGCGTCGGATCGAGTCGCCAAGGGCAAACCCTTCTTCGTCGACCATCGACGCGAAAAGGAAAAGACCAGCGCCTGACCCATAAAAAGCCCGCATCGCTGCGGGCTTTTTGTTTTAAATCAGGTGGTTATGCGTAGTTCTTGAGAGATTCCGGAGGAGTGAAGGCTTCCAGCTCATCCTC
>NZ_WBRZ01000237.1:0-8446 GCF_008923895.1 Pseudomonas sp. GXM4 | reverse complement strand
AAACAGCTTTGAATACCATGGTGCATAATGTCTATTATTCAAGGCCTGAGATCCAATCTAAAGCTGCGGTGGAAAGGTTTAATTATTTCAGATCGGTTATGCGAGGCCCTAATAGTTTGTTGCGCTGATTTAAGCGGGGTCACCTAGTTGACCCCATTCTGTGTACCCGCCGCTATCGTAATTGTTAAAAGTTGACTCTATTTTCAGTGATTGGAATTGGTGGAAATCTACATGCTGTGATCAATGGTAGTGATATAGTGGCGGGTCTCTAAAGGAGTAATCTAATGCGTGTTTATTGTAGTGTTTGCGCAAGTAAAGGGCGGATTAGTTTGCGCGATGAACTTTCTTTGGAGTTTGCTCGGTTATATTGTCAATGCTCATCGGTGAAATGTGGGCATACGTGGGTTGCGAATTTGACTTTTTCTCATACGCTCAGTCCGTCTGCACAAACGGTTGATCGACTTCTGTTCGATCGTCTGCGAGCGCTTACTCCCGACAAGCAGCGTGACCTATTCGATCAGCTAGGCTCATTGCGGTAAGGGCGAGACGGCACGTCTCGCCCTGCTTCTCGCTACTCGGTCGGTACCAGTTTATCCAGCACTTGATTAACCGCTAGCTCTGCCACCATGACGACTTGTGCGATGCCCTGCAGGGTTTTGCGGCGCGAGCCTTCAAACATGCTGGCGAACTCATTGAGCATCACGGTTGCCGACCCCAAGGTTTCACAAGCGTCCACCAATAAGGATTCGGTGTCCGATGCTGGGTTGACCATGTATAGACGGTTGGGTTGATACGGCGTGGCCATGTTTTCAGCTGTCGGTGGACCTAGATAATGGTCGAGGGCGCGTTCAGCTGCGTCGTTAAGCTTTTTCGAATCGAGGGAGGCGTACGGAGACGTTGGAGGTGTGGGAGATGCCGTGTCTTTGACCGGCGGGTTTGGCGTTACTTTGAACATGATGAGCTTGCCTCTTATAAGGCCGCATCCCTTCAGCCGCTAAGCAGAAGGGTGGCGGCTATGCGCAAGTTAGCGGACCGGTAAGCTCTCCAAACCCGGCGCACCCGAAGGTGCCATGCGCACAGCCACCATCAAGGCAGGTTTGACCCTGGCTGGATGAGACGTATGCAACCGGAAAGCTACCGAGCCGCTAAGCTCGATCACTGGAGGTCAGTGACAACATCAAATTACGCAGTCAGTCCAAGTCGCACAAGCCGGCGGATTCTGGCGCACGCGTAGGCAAAGGCGCAAGGATTTGTGGGCTGTTGCGCGTAATGCGGCATGGTTTTTAAACGCCTCTGAATGCACATGTGTAATCGCGCAGCGGTAGTTGCTAAACGTTCTGTCGGAGTTGGTTGTGACGCCGCGCCGAGATCACGCGAGCGCCAAGAAGGCGGGGGAAGGTCAGGCGGTACGCCGCAGAGGCTGCGGCGCTTCGGATGATGCTTCGGCTTGGCGGCGAAGCAGGTTTTCGGCATCTTCAAAGGCCTCCATACGGTTCCTCCCGTACTCCGACAAGGCCAGTTTGCTGCGTTGATTCAGTTGAACATCGGAGGTGCATAGGTCGATGAACAACGACAGTGAATGCCCACACTCCTCGATTTTTTCGCGTAATTCCAGGGTGTGTTTGTTGTGTGACATCACTTGACTCCTTGTTCTATATGTTGTCGATCGCGAGTTTATTTATGTGGAAAGTTTAACGTCAACCTGTTTTACAACTAGCCATTTACATCCAGTTAGGAGTTGGGAAAATATCTGTAATAGATAACGAAAATTCCTACGTTGGAATGCTCTAATTCCACCTCATCCAAACGCCCAAAGTTTTTTAAAAATACTAGCGTTGCATCGGACTATCTAAAAAAAGGGGCGCCGAGCGCCCCTCTTCATTTCAATTGGTCACACGTAAGGCATGCTGGCGCAATCGGGTGGATTTAACCGCGCCTCGAGTCTCTCCACGCGTTGCTGTGCCACGCACAGCTCCCGACGTAAATTGTCGTAGTCGGTGGCCAGGACAACGTTTAATCGTTGACCGAACACACAGACGTTGTAGTGCTTGATGCGGATCGGGCGCGCCGGCATCCGGATGATCAGGCAGCCGCTGCCGGTGACGTGAAAATTGTCTTCATTGAGGGGGATCTGCCATCCGCCAATTGAGGTGTCGAGTGTGAGTTCTGTTGGACACATGCCCTGTTGCCGGGCGATTAGGGTGAGGCGGTTGATCAGCCATTGGGCCGTGATCAGGTAGGGTGGTTTGGATGGTTGCTCTACTTGCATGGTGTGGCTCCTTGTTGTCGCATGATTAGCCTTGGTAAAGGCGGGTGGCGGTGTAGATGGGCTGCAGCTGGCGGCGGACTTCAAACAAGCCTTCGTCCCGGCCGGCGACGTCGCTTAAATGAACGATGGTGATGTCGCAAGGGGTGTCGTGTGCGTGTTCACGCCAGTGGTCCGCGGTGGCCAGTTCGGCAAGGCCTTCGGCCGAACAGAACAGAACGAAACTGTCGGACAGGTAGAGCGTTCCCGGCAGGGTGTTGGCGGCGAAATGAATAACCATGGCTACGTTCCTTCAGGCCTTACGAACCAAGTGCGCGACAAAGTCGTATGGCACGCCGGCATAGATGCCTTTGGCTTTCAGTTCGAGCGCGGCTTTGATTTGGAACCGTGTGCAGTCGTCTGCCAGAAAGTGTTTCGCGCCGGCTGTGGCCTGCTGGGTGATTTGGTTGAGGAACTAGGGGGTGGTGAAGTGCTCGCCCACGTGGATGGGGGCCTGTATCCCTTGGCGTTTGAGCTTTGACTGGATGGCCAGAAGCTGTGTGGTTTTGCCGGTGGCTTGTTCGCCGCTGATGATTTGTACGTGCATCGTGTATTCCTTTTTGGGGTGAGTCAGGGCATTGCCTGAAAAAAGTCGCAGGTGCCCGTGCGTTCGCCGGAACAGCCGGAACGCTTGAGCGTTATGGGTGATTGGTGCCCGGTTTACGGGGCTTGCAGCGTGGAGGCCGGTTTAGCCGTCTAGCCGGAACAAAGCAGAACGCGTTTTATCCGCTGCTCGCTGTAGGCCTTGATTTGCAAGGGCTTGCTGGGTGCTGTTGCTAGCGGCTGTGGCGGAACATCGGTAGAACTGCCGCTGCAATGATGTTCCGGTGCGGTCTGGTGTGTTCCGCAGGTCTGAGTGAGTGATGGCCTGTGTATTTCTGTGTTTGTTATCTGTTTTTTTCATTTCTATTTTTATGTTCTGGATGTTCCAGCTTTTCGTTAGCGAATCGCGCATTGGCTGTGAATGGCTGGGCTGCTGCCATGTACACCAAGTGTTTTTCGATTGGCTCATCAGGCTTTGCTCCCCTTGTGGAACACCCAGCAGTTAAGCGCTCGTTTCTCGATGGCCGAACGGACTTTGCGGGTTTCGATAAAGGTGTGTGAGGTGCTCATGGGCAGGGCGCGGTGCAGTTGCGTGGCGTGGATGACTTCCTGACCGGCCACGCGACAGGCGTTGTGGAAGTGCTCGATGTTGATCGCGATGAGGCTTTTGTCGTTGCTGTGGTTGAGGGTTTCTTGAATGACCTCACGTTCGCCGGCGTCATCGGTGTGGGTGACCACGCGCTCGTTGAGGTAGTGATAGATCTGCCAGAAGCGCCCGGCCGTTGGGTTTTCCGTGCTGATGCGCTGCTGGCGGTCGATGGCGCGGGTTTCGATGTGTTTGAAGACCTTGGCCAAGACCTCGTCGCTCCAATCTGGGAACAGCGCTTGGGTGGCTTTAGCGGCGGCCATGAGTTGGGCGTGGCAGAGCACGATGCGTTGGTGCTGGATGGTCGGGTTGGCTTGGAGTTGTTGTTCGTATTGCGGGAATGCGTCGAAGTAGCGCTTTAGCCATTGGGCTTCTTGGCCTAGGCATTGGCGCAGGTAGCCGGCAAGTTGTTCTACGGGCAGGTGATGAAGGCGGGTGGCCAGGGCTTTGAGTGCCGGTGTGTGGTGGGCGCGGGTGGCGTGGAAGTGCGCGATGCGGGTGAGGATGGCTTCGGAGCCTTCGACCGTGGCGTTTTGCGCGATAAGCAGAGCGGCGAGGAAAATAAGGCTGTCTGTGTCGTTGGTCGATGATTTAACGCCTACGGTGCGCAGGGTGGCGTTGTGGTCAAAGAGGGTTTTCCACTTTTCCCAGTTGTATTGGCTGATGACGGCGCGCCCTTGGGCGTCGACCGCTTGGCTGTCGGATTCGATCAGGACCACGGGCAGGTTGCTAACCTTCGACAGCTCGCGTGTCAGGCCGATGGCGCTGGCGCCGTCGTTGTTGGGTTTGATGCCTTCGTAATTGGAGCGGCCGAACAGGCGCCAGAGGAAGCGCAACAGGCTGGATTTGCCCGCGCCGGCTTCACCGGTGAGTTCAAGGAACAGCCACGACTCTTGTTGGCTGCGGATCTGCTGCACGAACAGGCTGGCGGTCCACCACGACAGGGTGACCAAGCCGTTGAGGTGATGGACGGCGTAGAAGTCTGTAAACCATGAGGGATCGAAGTCGGCACCACGGGTGATGGGCAGGGTGTTGAGGGACGATTTGAGCCCGGTTTTGCCGATCTCCAGGTAGCCGTGATCGTTGGCGCTGTATTCGCGGCCGGCGTGGTAACCGAAGGTTGGGTAGCAGTAGGCTTTGCTGGTGGCGTCGTAGCCGACGAAGGGTAAAGCGCGCACGGTGAGGGCGTTGTCGAGCCAGCCGCTGCGCAGCAGGGCGAGCACCTTTTCACCGCCTTCGAAGTTGCCGCCCGGGGTGCGCTCGAGCAGTGACCTGGCGAAGCTGCGCGGGTCACCGATGGCGTTGGGGGCTAGGGGTTCTTTGCAATTTTGCGTGGCGTTGGGGAAGGTGAATTGGAAGAAGAATTGTTGGTCTCCGGTGGTGGCGTCGCGTTGGATGTATTCGAAGTGCGGGACGCAGTTGGCCACTTGTTTGATGACGCAATGTTTGTCGAACAGCGGCCAGTTGCCGTTGACGGTCTCGCCTTCTTCTAAGGCGTTCTTCAGTGCGGTGGTGTCGACTTTGGCCGAGTAGAGGCGGTTGCCGAACTCGAGCAGGTAGAAGCTGCGTTCGCGTTTGATGAACAGCAGGAAGGCTTTTTTGGCCGGGCTGACGGCGACGAACAACCGGCCTTGATAGCAGGCCTCTCGCATGAATTCGTCATTGAGTTGGCCGTCGCGGTAGACGTCGTCCCAGTCGCGATTTGGGCCGGCGAGGGCGACCCAGGCGATTTCGTTTTGGGCTTGTAGTTGGCCGCGATATTTAGCGATGACGGAATGGCCGGCCTGGTCGTCGTCGGGGGCGATGACCCAGCGTACGCGCTTGCCTTTGTGTTCTTCGATGAGGTCCCAGGGGAAGTTGTTGGCCGAGATGGACGCGACGGCTTTGTAGCCGGCGAGAAACAGGGCCACGGCGTGGAAGATGCCTTCAACAACGTAAACGGTGTCGTTGGCGTCGATGGCCATGCCCGGTGGCGCCCAGCACTGAGCCTTGTAGGTCATGCCGCTTTTGATGCCGGCTTTGTCGCCGTCGTTGGCGGCCACCATGGTGCTGTCGATGATGCGTTCCCAGTGGCCATTGGCGAGCGGGAAGCGAACGGTCTCGGCCCATTGGCCGTTTTGTACTTTACGCCGGGCTTGGCTGTACCAGCCTTGCATTTGGCTGATGTCGAAGCCGCGGTTGCGCTGCAGGTAGGCATCGGCCGTGGCGTTGGGGTTGACCTCGGTGCGGGGGAAGCGCTCGCTGAGATTTTCGAAGAGGTGGCGGTAGCGGTCGCGGGTTTTCTCTTCGTATTGGCAGTGGTTGAGGCGGTTGCATTTGAGTTGGTAGGGCTTGGCTTTGGCGATGTAGAGGGTGCGTTGACCGCACTTGGCGCCGGGGCAGATGCCTTTTTCGAGGTATTTGGGGGTGGTGGTTTTGAAGTCGAGTTGGGGGTCGGTTTTTAGGGCGTCGAGGACTTCGGTTAGGTAGAGGTCTTCGAAGGATGCTTTGTGCTGAGCCATCACCTGACACCTGCCTTAGTCGTACCGCGTACGCGCTCTGCTTGCTCGGCAGCTTCAATGGCCAGATGAATCATGTTTACCAGCACGGCGGACTTGGAGCCTGGTTGTTTCGGGCGGGTGAGAAAGTGCCCGAGCTCGATCTCGTTTCTGATGGCTGAGTCTGATTGGCCGGAGCGGCGTACCAGCTCGCTGATGGTGACGTATGGCGTGTCGATGGAGATTTGCAATTGCTGCCCCTTTAACTGATATTTGGTGTGAAAGTACCTAAAGTGGAACTACTATAGGTTCCATAAATGGAACCTGTCAATGGAGGCATTTGTGGATTTGGCAGGAAAAATGAAGGCCATTCGCCGCCAAGAGGGGGTCACTCAGGCCGAGTTTTGCGAGCTGGTCGGGTTGAGCTTGAGCACGTACAAAAAGAACGAAGCATCGATGTTTGAGATGGGGTATGGGCCGCTGTCGAAGATCCTCAATCACCCGCGTTTCATGAAGTACACGCTGTGGTTGATGATCGATCAGGTGGCGCCGGAATGTGGACAGATAAGCCCGGAGTAAAGGATGACAATCAAGCTACTCAAGGATGGTCGCTATAAGGTTGACTGCCGCCCAGAAGGCAGTGAGGGCGGACGGGTGCGCAAGATTTTTCGCACCAAAAATGAGGCTCAGGTTTATGAGCGTCGGATTATGGGGGAGGGGGTAAAGGGGGAGTTCGAGAGGAAGGGCAAAGTCGATACGCGACGGCTGAGAGATTTGGTAGAGCTTTGGTACACGCTGCATGGCCAGAATCTGAAAACGGGCGAGCAGCGCAAGGAGCTACTGCTGGCCATGGTCGAGCGTATGGGCAATCCGAAGGCGTCGATGTTCAGCGCTTCCCATTTTGCTCAGTACCGCGCTGAGCGGGCCGAGGGTAAGCACTCGCGATACACGAAGCAGGGAAAGCCCGGTCGCCCGATCAGCGCGAACATGCTTAACCATGAGTTGGCGTATTTGCGGGCTGTGTTCAATGAGTTGGAGCGGTTGAGTGAGTGGAGTTCACCCAATCCCTTGGCTAACGTTCGTGAGCTGAAGTTTGACGAAGCGGAGATGGCGTATTTGGAAGGTGAGCAGATTGATCTACTGCTGACCCATCTGGCCACGCTTGAGGACGATACGCTGTTGATTTCTGAGGTGTGCTTGGCGACTGGTGCGCGCTGGGGAGAGTCGGAAGCGCTGCAGCCGCGTCAGGTGCGCAATCGGTTGATTCACTACAGTAAGACGAAGTCGAGTAAGAATCGGACGATTCCGATCTCTGAGACGCTTGAGAGGCGGTTGAAGAAGGCGTTGCCGTTCAAACCCTCCTACGATGCTTTTCGGCGTGCGGTGGTTGCGATTGATCTGGATCTGCCCGCGGGGCAGCTGACGCATGTTTTAAGGCATACGTTTGCGAGTCATTACATGATGAATGGCGGAGATATTATTACGCTGCAAAATGTTTTGGGGCATGCGACGCTGGCGATGACGCAGAAGTATGCGCATTTTAGTCCGGGGCATATGGCGGGGGTTGTGGAGTTGAATCCGTTGGCGCGGCTTAGTTTAAATAAGGGGTAATAATATGGTGTCGACTAATGTGTTGTCCGAGTCTCTGGATTTGAGTGAGCGATTGTTAGAGGACTTAGAGATGGGGCGAGCGCTTACTCCTGTGTCAATGAAGGCCGGAAGGTTAGCCAGATTGATGGGGAATTTCGATGTCCACGAAATAATGTTATCCGAAGTAAATGGTTATCCTGAAATAGATAAACAAAAGACTACTGAAGCATGGAGGCTAGCGCGCCTAGCAGGTCGTACGTATAAAATTAAAGTCGATGGCGTCACGAAAGAGTACGGAGAGTTCAAAACAATTGAGCAACTTGAACTTGAGATTGAAGCCCAGAAGGCAAGGTTGCCGGGGTTGAATGGCATAAATCTAAATAACGCAAATAAAATGCTCAAGGATAATGTGAAGACTCTTGCGCAGCGACGTTCTTATATCTATAACTTCGTTTCCTCCGTCTATTTTGAGTTAAAGTTTTCTGCTGTAGCAAGTGATGTTTTTGATCGAGCCCGATTTAAGGTGGATAAAAGTGTTGCTGAATTAATCCCCGATGCGGTGAAAAAATTCTCAGCGGTTTATGATAATTTGCTATCGCAGAATGAAGAAGATTGGTCTAACGCCGTTCATAGTTGTCGTAGAATTCTACAGGATGCCGCAAATGTTCTTTATCCTGCGCGTGAGGATAAAATTATAAATCCGGGGCCCAAGCAGAAAATTATTAAGCTAGGAGAGGATAACTATATCAATCGGCTGGTCGCTTACGTGGAGGATAATTCTACTTCGGAACGATTCGAAGAGATCGTTGGCTCTCATATGAAATACTTGGGTGAACGACTGGATGCAATATTTCAGGCCGCTCAGAAGGGTTCACACAATGTGAT
>NZ_WBRZ01000236.1:0-8453 GCF_008923895.1 Pseudomonas sp. GXM4 | reverse complement strand
GAACACTTACGACACAGTAAGCAACGGCTTACAGCGCGAGACTACAAACTCAGAAAATGCTGACCACTCGTCTGGCACCTCGCCCGACAACGCGATGCACGAGACAGGCATAAACAAAAAGCCCCGACTGATTGAATCAGCCGGGGCTTTTTGCGGGCGGTCGATCAGGCGCTTATTGGAACAGCGACTCGCTCGACAGGCCATTCTTCTCCAGGATCTCGCGAAGGCGCTTGAGGCCTTCCACCTGGATCTGCCGCACCCGTTCGCGGGTCAGACCGATCTCCAGGCCGACATCTTCCAGCGTGCTGCTTTCGTGACCGCGCAGGCCGAAGCGGCGAATCACCACCTCGCGCTGCTTGTCGGTCAGTTCCGACAGCCATTGATCGATGCTCTGCGACAGGTCATCGTCCTGCAGCAGTTCGCACGGATCGGTGGGACGATCGTCAGTGAGGGTGTCCAGCAGGGTTTTATCCGAATCCGGACCCAGCGAGACGTCGACCGAAGAAACCCGTTCGTTCAGGCCGAGCATGCGCTTGACCTCGCCCACCGGTTTTTCCAGCAGGTTGGCGATTTCTTCGGGTGAAGGTTCGTGGTCGAGTTTTTGCGTCAGCTCCCGTGCGGCCCGCAGGTACACGTTGAGCTCCTTGACCACGTGAATCGGCAACCGGATGGTCCGGGTCTGATTCATGATCGCGCGTTCGATGGTCTGACGGATCCACCACGTGGCGTAGGTCGAGAAGCGGAAGCCGCGCTCGGGATCGAACTTTTCCACCGCGCGGATCAATCCGAGGTTGCCCTCTTCGATCAGATCCAGCAGCGACAGCCCCCGATTGACGTAACGCCGGGCGATCTTGACGACCAGCCGCAGGTTACTTTCGATCATGCGCTTGCGCCCGGCCGGATCGCCACTTTGCGACAAGCGCGCAAAATGAACTTCTTCTTCCGGGGAGAGCAGAGGGGAAAAGCCGATTTCGTTGAGATACAGCTGCGTGGCATCAAGTGCCCGAGTGTAGTCGATGTATTTATGTTGTTTGAGTGTGGCGGAGTGTCTGGATTTGGAACGAACGGAAGGTGGAGCAGCCCCTTCATCATTCAACATCGAATCCGAATCGATGCCGGTCTCCATAAGGAGAACCTCATCGTCGATGTCAAACTCCGGCACTTCTTTACTGAGAGCCATTGTTATAGTCCTTTGGTGAGTTCGACCCCAAGCTCAAGCGACGCCTTTATCCTTGGCAACGCTGGAGCCTGTCCCCTCTACGCGACGGAACAGGCTGGCCTACAAATCAACGTCTTGGCAGGAACTGCAGCGGATCCACAGGTTTACCTTGGCGGCGAATCTCAAAATGCAGTTTCACCCGGTCTGTACCCGTTGACCCCATTTCGGCAATTGTCTGTCCGACCTTGACCTGCTGCCCCTCCCGAACCAACAGCCTGCGGTTATGTCCGTAAGCACTGACGTAGGTTTCGCTGTGTTTGATGATGACCAATTCGCCGTAGCCCCTTAAGCCACTCCCGGCGTATACGACCGTCCCATCAGACGCAGCTAAAACAGGCTGTCCCAAATCTCCGGCGATATCAATTCCTTTATTCAAACTACCGTTTGAAGAGAATTTTCCAATCAGAACGCCATTAGATGGCCATCCCCAGCCGGTCGGGGCCGGGCCTGCCGGAGGCAGTGGAGCGGGTGCAGGTTTGCTCGCGACGGACGGTACAACCCCTTTGGAACCGGTGGTTGTAGTGGTTGTGGTGCCATTCGCCTGGCGCCGGATTACCGTGGTTTTACTCGACGAAGAAGGTGAAGAACTGGAGTTGCTCACCACCGCTGTCGGCGTTGAACCGCTGCGCCCGTCGAAGCGAATTGTCTGACCCGGATGGATCGTATACGGCGTAGGAATATTGTTCCGGGCGGCGAGGGTTTTGTAGTCCCAGCCGTAACGAAAGGCGATCGAAAACAAGGTATCGCCGGGGCGGACTACATATTGTCCGGTAGTAACGGTCGGACGTTGCGCGACCGAATTATTGCGATCGACAACCCGTACGTTGCTCGATTTGGTGCTGGAGCAACCGACCAGCAAGGTGCTCAAGACAAGGCCAGTCACCAGGCGCTGAAAGCTCGTGTTACCCATACGCTGCGCAATGACTGTGAGACTCACCCGCCGCTCCCTTTGTGGTGGCTGAAAATTCTGAATGCCGCACTGCGGCATGAAGTGTCGCAAGTATAACGGGCCGAAACGGCTTTACCTTTAATGAAGCGAAATCACTGGACGCACACGTTTGCCAGGGGCAAGTACGCTGCGTTTAAACTCTGGCTGCCGGTGTAAGACCGGCGCCGTTGAAAGGAATTCAGCGCCTGCTCGCAAATGCTCAGGCCAGTGGCCCGTTGAGCAAAGGCACGAAACGCACAGCGCCCAAAACGTGTCGGGAAAAGCCATGTTCTTCGCGCACGATCAGCATCAGTTGTTGCACTTCACCGGAGCCGACCGGAATCACCATGCGCCCACCAGGGGCCAGTTGATCCAGCAAAGCTTGCGGTACATCGGTGGCGACGGCGGTGACGATGATGCCGTTGTAGGGCGCCAGCGCTGGCCAGCCTTCCCAGCCATCGCCCCAGCGAAACACCACGTTACGCAGGTTCAGCTCGACCAGACGCTCCTTGGCGCGATCCTGCAACACCTTGATGCGCTCGACGGAAAACACCCGTTCAACCAGTTGCGACAACACCGCCGTCTGGTAGCCGGAACCGGTGCCGATCTCCAACACTTTATCCAGCGGGCCGGCCTCCAGCAGCAGCTCGCTCATGCGCGCCACCATATAAGGCTGGGAGATGGTCTGGTTGTTGCCGATCGGCAGCGCGGTGTCTTCGTAAGCGCGGTGCGCCAGCGCCTCGTCGACAAACAGATGACGCGGCGTGCGGCGGATCACTTCCAGCACCTCGGCGTTCGATACGCCTTCTTCATACAGCCGCTGGATCAGTCGCTCGCGCGTACGCTGGGAGGTCATGCCAATGCCGCTGCGCAGGCGGTCGTCATGTTCACGCATCAGCTCAGCCCCCCCAGCCAGCCATCAAGACTTCTGAAGGCATCATTGAAAGTGCGATCGAGCTGCAACGGTGTGATGGACACATAGCCCTGCATCACGGCATGAAAATCGGTGCCCGGGCCGCCGTCTTCAGCGTCGCCGGCAGCGGCGATCCAGTAACCGGCCTTGCCGCGCGGATCGACCACTTTCATTGGCGCCGCCGCGCGGGCGCGATGGCCGAGACGGGTCAACTGGATACCACGGATGTGATCAATGGGCAGATTGGGAATATTCACATTGAGTACCGTGCGCGGTGGCAGATCGAGCCCAGCGTGGGCCTCGACCAGTTTGCGCGCAAAGTAGGCCGCAGTCGGCAGGTTATCCACCTGACGCGAGACCAGTGAAAAGGCAAACGATGGGCGCTCGAGAAATCGTCCTTCAAGGGCTGCCGCCACGGTTCCGGAATACAGCACGTCGTCACCGAGGTTGGCGCCCAGGTTGATGCCGGAAACCACCATGTCCGCTTCGCGCTCAAGCAAGCCGTTGAGGCCCAGGTGAATGCAATCGGTCGGTGTGCCGTTGAGGCTGATAAAGCCGTTGGCCAGGTATTGCGGGTGCAGCGGACGGTCGAGCGTCAGCGAACTGCTGGCGCCGCTTTTGTCCTGCTCCGGGGCGATAACCACGCATTCGGTGTAATCCGCCAGCGCAGCATAAAGCGCGGCGAGACCGGGCGCGGTTACCCCATCGTCGTTAGAAATCAGAATACGCATGGGCTGTCCGTCTGCCCCACCGGCACCAGATCAACGAGCTCGCGCACCAATACGGTGGCAAAGCATCCGGCCGGGAGGACGAATTCCAGTTGCAGAATGTCAGGTTGGGGATAATGCCACGTCAACCCGCCAATGGGCAGCCGCAGGATGCGACGTTCATGGCTCATGCCGGCGTGGATCAACCAGTCACGCAGATCCGCTTCGCGGGCGGCGATCTCCTGCTCCAGTTCATGGACTGCGCCAGCGGTTGGCGAGTCACCTTCGCCCCACTGCGGACCGGTCGGGTGCAGGTCGAGAATCGACAGACGCGGGTCGCTGCATTCGGCTTCGCCGGCCGGGAAAAAGCTGCGGCTGTCAGTAAAGGCCAACAGATCGCCCACCAGTGCGGTGTTCCAGGTGCCATCGGCGACGCGCGCCGCCAGCACCTGGTTGAACAGAAAGCTGCGCGCCGTCGACAGTAACCGCGATCGCACATTACGCTGTTCCGGCAAAGCCTTGCGCGCCGCCCACGCCCGCGCATCGACAACGTTGCCGCCATCATGGCCGAAGCGCTGAGCGCCGAAATAATTGGGGATGCCTTGTTTGGCGATCAGTTGCAGCCGCTGCTCAATCGCGTCTTTGTCGCCATTGAATTGAGTCAGGCGCAGGGTGAAGCCATTAGCCGAATGCGCACCACGTTGCAGCTTGCGCTTGTGGCGCGTGGTCTTGAGGATCTTCAGCGTGTCGTTTTCCGCCGCCGACAGATCCGGATCGGCCTTGCCCGGCAGTTGCACGCTGAACCACTGTCGGGTCAGGGCCTGACGATCTTTGAGGCCGGCATAGCTGACGGTGCGCAACGGCACGCCCGCCGCTTTGGCGATCCGCCGTGCCGCTTCTTCGGTATTGAGGCCGCGCTTTTCCACCCAGATCCACAGGTGTTCGCCGTCGCCGCTGAACGGGATATCCAGCACTTCATCGACCTGAAAATCTTCGGCGATGGCTTTCAGTACCGCTGTGCCGAGGGGTTCGCCATAGGCCCGCGGGCCGAGCAATTGCAGTTCATTCATGCGCGCAGCAACAAGGCAACGGAGTGCACGGCGATGCCTTCTTCGCGACCGACAAAGCCAAGCTTTTCGGTGGTGGTAGCTTTGACGTTCACTTGATCCAACTCAACTTGAAGATCCGCCGCGATCAGCGCGCGCATCGATTCGATATGCGGCGCCATTTTTGGCGCCTGGGCAACGATGGTGTTGTCGACGTTGCCGACTTTCCAGCCCTTGGCGTGGATCAGACTGACCACATGACGCAACAGCACACGGCTGTCGGCGCCCTTGAATTGCGGATCGGTGTCCGGGAAGTGTTTGCCGATATCACCCAGCGCCGCCGCGCCGAGCAAGGCATCGCTCAAGGCGTGCAGCAGGACGTCACCGTCGGAATGAGCGAGCAGCCCGAAGCCGTGTGCAATCTGCACGCCGCCCAGAGTAATGAAATCGCCTTCAGCGAAACGGTGCACATCGTAGCCGTGGCCAATACGCATAAAAAAACGCCCCGATTTTTGTCAGGGCGTGATTCTACCTGCATTAACCGCGCAGAGCGCGTGCGTGATGCTGCAAGTGGTCGTCAATGAAGCTTGAGATGAAGAAATAGCTGTGGTCGTAGCCCGGTTGCAGGCGCAGCTCCAGCGGATGCCCCGCTTGTTTTGCCGCGTATTGCAGGGCTTCGGGTTTCAGCTGGGTGGCGAGGAAATCGTCACGATCACCTTGATCGACCAGCAACGGCAATTTCTCCGTCGCATCGGCGATCAGCACACAGGCGTCCCACTCCTTCCACTTCGAACGGTCTTCGCCCAAATAGTTGGAAAAGACCTTCTGACCCCACGGGCAATCGATCGGATGGGTGATCGGCGAAAAGGCCGAAACCGATTTATACCGCCCAGGATTGCGCAAGGCACAGACCAAAGCACCGTGGCCGCCCATGGAGTGACCGCTGATACTGCGCTTGTCGGACGCGGGGAAATGCGCTTCGACCAGAGCAGGCAATTCCTGCACGACATAGTCATGCATCTGATAATGATGCGCCCATGGCTCCTGCGTGGCGTTCAGATAAAACCCGGCGCCGAGACCGAAATCCCAAGCTTTTTCGGCATCGTCCGGGACATCCGGGCCACGTGGGCTGGTATCCGGGGCGACGATAATCAAACCAAGCTCGGCGGCCACGCGCATCGCACCGGCCTTCTGCATGAAATTCTCATCGGTGCAGGTCAGCCCGGACAACCAGTACAGCACCGGCAGCTTGCCGCCCTGCTCCGCTTGCGGCGGCAGGTACACGGCAAAGACCATGTCGCAATCAAGCACTTCGGAGCGATGGCGATAGCGCTTGTGCCAGCCACCGAAACTCTTCTGACAGGAAATGTTTTCCAGATTCATAGCACTTCAGCCGCAAGCTGCGAGCTTCAAGCTGCAAGAGGGCGTTGCGCCTGCTTGCAGCTTGTGGCTTGTAGCTTGCCGCTGCTCCTTAGAAATGAATGACGGTGCGGATGCTCTTGCCTTCGTGCATCAGGTCGAACGCCTTGTTGATATCTTCCAGGCCCATGGTGTGGGTGATGAAGGTATCCAGCGGGATCTCGCCGCTCTGGGCCATGTCGACGTAGCTCGGCAATTCAGTACGGCCACGCACGCCGCCGAACGCCGAACCGCGCCAGACGCGACCGGTAACCAACTGGAACGGACGGGTAGCGATTTCCTGACCGGCACCGGCGACACCGATGATGACCGACTCGCCCCAGCCTTTGTGGCAGCACTCAAGCGCGGCGCGCATCAGTTGCACATTGCCGATGCACTCGAAGGAGAAGTCGACGCCGCCATCGGTCATGTCGACGATTACTTCCTGGATCGGACGATCAAAGTCTTTCGGGTTCACGCAATCGGTGGCACCCAGTTGTTTGGCGATTTCGAACTTGGCCGGATTGATGTCGATGGCGATGATCCGCGCAGCCTTGGCTTTCACCGCGCCGATCACGGCCGACAAGCCGATACCGCCGAGACCGAAGATGGCCACGGTGTCACCCGGTTTGACCTTGGCGGTGTTGAGCACGGCGCCGATACCGGTGGTTACGCCGCAACCGAGCAGGCAAACCTTCTCCAGCGGCGCGTCTTTGGAGATCTTCGCTACGGAAATTTCCGGCAGCACGGTGTACTCCGAAAAAGTTGATGTGCCCATGTAGTGGAAAATCGTTTCGCCCTTGTAGGAAAAGCGCGAAGTGCCGTCCGGCATCAGGCCCTTGCCTTGGGTGGCGCGAATCGCCTGGCAGAGGTTGGTCTTGCCCGACTTGCAGAATTTGCACTGGCCGCATTCCGGGGTGTACAGCGGAATGACGTGGTCGCCGACGGCAACCGAGGTCACGCCCTCACCGATCGCTTCAACGATGGCGCCACCTTCGTGGCCGAGAATCGACGGGAAGATGCCTTCCGGGTCTGCGCCGGACAAGGTGTAGGCGTCGGTGTGGCACACCCCGGAAGCGACAACGCGCAGCAACACTTCACCGGCCTTGGGCATGGCGACATCGACTTCTACGATTTCCAGCGGCTTCTTGGCCTCGAAGGCAACGGCGGCGCGCGACTTGATCATGCTGACTCTCCAGTGAACCCAATAAATAAAAAAGCAGACAGACAGTGTAGTTCAGCGCGTCCTGAGGAATAATCCGGACGAAAGCAAAACATTATTGCCATACAGGGATAATCCAAGTGTCGGAAAACCGCTGGGAAGGCATCGACGAGTTCGTTGCCGTCGCCGAATGCAACCAATTCACCGCCGCTGCCGAGCGTCTTGGGGTTTCTTCCTCGCACATCAGTCGACAAATCGTACGGCTCGAAGAGCGTTTGCAGACGCGCCTGCTCTACCGCAGCACCCGGCGAGTTACGTTGACCGAAGCCGGGCAGACTTTCCTGCAACATTGTCAGCGCCTGCAGGACGGTCGCGAAGAAGCCTTGCGCGCGGTAGGCGATCTGACCAGCGAACCGAAAGGCATGCTGCGCATGACCTGCGCGGTGGCCTATGGCGAACGCTTTATCGTGCCGCTGGTGACTCGCTTCATGGGGCTGTACCCGCAGCTGCGTATCGATATCGAGCTGAGCAATCGCCAGCTGGATCTGGTGCATGAAGGGCTGGATCTGGCAATTCGTCTGGGTCGGCTACAGGATTCGCGCTTGGTCGCGACACGCCTGGCGCCACGGAGAATGTACCTGTGCGCGTCGCCTTCCTACCTGGAACGGTATGGGCGCCCACACAGTTTGTCGGAATTGAGTCGACACAATTGCCTGATCGGCAGTTCGGATATCTGGCAACTGGAACAGAACGGGCGGGAATTTTCCCAGCGGGTGCAGGGCAACTGGCGTTGCAACAGTGGGCAGGCGGTGCTGGATGCGGCGCTTCAGGGTGTCGGGTTGTGTCAGTTGCCGGACTATTACGTGCTCGAGCACCTGCACAGCGGCGCGCTGATTTCCTTGCTCGAGGCGCATCAGCCGCCGAATACGGCGGTGTGGGCGCTGTATCCGCAGCAGCGGCATCTGTCGCCGAAGGTGCGCAAGTTGGTGGATTTTCTTAAAGAAGGGTTGGCTGAGCGGGCGGAGTATCGAAGCTGAGTGATGGGTTGTTCGTGCGGCCGCCTTCGCGAGCAAGCTCGCT
>NZ_WBRZ01000235.1:0-8478 GCF_008923895.1 Pseudomonas sp. GXM4 | reverse complement strand
TGGACGCTCTGCGGCCGCTGTTGGGACGCGGAGCGTCCCGGGCTGCATTCCCACGCGGAGCGTGGGAACGATCAATGTGGGAGCGAGCTTGCTCGCGAATATCTGAGCACCCACAATTCCCAAACGCCGAATGCAAAAAGCCCCGTCACACGGACAGGGCTTTTAACTTGCAGCTTGCAGCTAGAAACTCGCAGCTGCCCTTAAAACACGACACCCTGGCTACGCAGGTAGTCGTCATAAGTGCCGCTGAAGTCGGTCACGCCGTTCGGGCTCAGCTCGATGATGCGCGTAGCCAGGGACGATACGAACTCACGGTCGTGGCTGACGAAGATCAACGTGCCCGGGTAGTTTTCCAGCGCCAGGTTCAGCGCCTCGATCGATTCCATGTCCAAGTGGTTGGTTGGTTCGTCCATGATCAGCACGTTGGGCTTTTGCAGGATCAGCTTGCCGAACAGCATGCGACCTTGCTCACCACCGGAGATGACCTTGACCGACTTGAGGATCTCGTCGTTGGAGAACAGCATCCGGCCCAAAGTACCGCGAATCATCTGCTCGCCCTGGGTCCACTGACCCATCCAGTCGAACAGGGTGACGTCGTCTTCGAAGTCGTGAGCGTGGTCCTGAGCGTAGTAGCCCAGTTCGGCGGCGTCGGTCCATTTCACGCTACCGGCATCCGGGGTCAGTTCGTTGACCAGGGTGCGCAGCAGGGTGGTCTTGCCGATACCGTTCGGGCCGATGATCGCAACGCGCTCGCCGGCTTCAACCTGGAAGCTGAAGTCCTTGAACAGTGGCTTGCCATCGAAACCCTTGGCCATTTTCTCGACCATTACCGCCTGACGGTGCAGCTTCTTGTTCTGTTCGAAACGAATGAACGGGCTGACGCGGCTGGAAGGCTTGACCTCGGCCAGCTGGATCTTGTCGATCGCCTTGGCGCGGGAGGTGGCCTGCTTGGCTTTCGAGGCGTTGGCCGAGAAGCGGCTGACGAACGATTGCAGTTCGGAAATCTGCGCTTTCTTCTTGGCGTTGTCCGACAGCAGTTGCTCGCGGGACTGGGTCGCCACGGTCATGTACTCGTCGTAGTTGCCCGGGAACAGACGCAGCTCGCCGTAATCCAGGTCAGCCATGTGCGTGCACACGCTGTTCAGGAAGTGACGGTCGTGGGAGATGATGATCATCAGGCTGTTACGCTGGGTCAGGATGTTTTCCAGCCAGCGAATGGTGTTGATGTCCAGGTGGTTGGTCGGTTCGTCGAGCAACAGCACTTCCGGATCGGAGAACAGTGCCTGCGCCAGCAACACGCGCAGTTTCCAGCCTGGCGAGACTTCGCTCATCGGGCCGAAATGCTGTTCCAGCGGAATGCCCAGACCCAGCAACAATTCGCCGGCGCGGGATTCGGCGGTGTAGCCGTCCATCTCGGCGAACTCGGTTTCCAGCTCGGCAACGGCCATGCCGTCTTCTTCGGACATTTCCGCCAGCGAATAGATGCGATCGCGCTCGGCCTTGACCTTCCACAGCTCTTCGTGACCCATGATCACGGTGTCGATCACGGTGAATTCTTCGTAGGCGAACTGATCCTGGCGCAGCTTACCCAGACGCACGTTCGGCTCGAGCATGACCTGGCCACCGGACGGATCGAGATCGCCGCCGAGGATTTTCATGAAGGTCGACTTGCCGCAACCGTTGGCACCGATCAGGCCGTAGCGATTGCCTGCGCCGAATTTGACCGAAACGTTTTCGAACAGCGGCTTGGCGCCAAACTGCATCGTGATGTTAGCTGTGGAGATCAATTACCTTACCTATCAATGGGTTAGAGCTGGTCTGTGGTGCCTGGTACAAACTTGCGTACCAATCTGGAGCTTTTCCAGCTCCCCCCAGTCTGTGCTTGAGTTGAGCCAACGCGCATAAGCCGTCCGCAACTGGGGCCATTGAAGGCAAGCTGCTGAGCGACGAGTACGGGGTTCTTGTTGGACATTGGCGCGCATTGTCGCATAACTCAGACGGCAGTTATATGGCAGGCAAACGGGCGTACGCATCGGCTCGTCCGAGAAGCGACCGATATCCGCTGATCAAAATCTCGAAAACCCGAATGAACTCACTCGACCATTTTCACTTCGGAAAGTGGAGCAGCAGCCATTTTGTTCAAACGAGTGAGGACCAAGCCATGCGAGCAATGACCTATCACGGCGCCCATGACGTGCGCGTCGAAACCGTACCGGACCCGAAACTTGAAGCCGCCGACGACATCATCCTGCGCGTCACCGCCACCGCCATCTGCGGATCGGACCTGCACCTGTACCGCGGCAAAATACCCACCGTCGAGCACGGCGATATCTTTGGCCATGAGTTCATGGGCATCGTCGAAGAAACCGGCCCAGCCGTCACCGCCGTGCAGCGCGGCGATCGGGTGGTGATTCCGTTCGTGATCGCATGTGGCGATTGCTTCTTCTGCCAGCAAGAGCTTTACGCCGCCTGCGAGACCACCAATGAAGGCCCTGGCGCGGCGCTGAACAAGAAAATGATTCCGCCGCCAGCAGCGCTGTTCGGCTACAGCCGTATGTATGGCGGGATTCCCGGTGGCCAGGCGGAACTGGTGCGGGTACCGAAAGCCAATACCGGGCCGTTCAAGGTGCCGGGCACGCTGTCGGACGAGAAAGTGCTTTTTCTGTCTGACATCCTGCCGACTGCCTGGCAAGCCGTGATCAACGCCGGCGTCCAACAGGGTTCGAGTCTGGCGATCTACGGCGCCGGGCCGGTCGGGTTGCTCACCGCAGCCTGCGCGAGAATGCTCGGTGCCGAGCTGATCTTCATGGTCGACCATCATCAGTACCGCCTCGATTATGCCCAGCGCACCTACGGCGTGATTCCGATCAACTTCGATGAAGACGATGACCCGGCCGACACCATTACCAGCCAGACTCCCGGCCATCGCGGCGTCGATGCCGTGGTCGATGCCGTCGGTCTTGAAGCCAAGGGCAGCACCACCGAAACGGTCATGGCTACACTCAAGCTTGAAGGCAGCAGCGGCAAGGCTTTGCGCCAGTGCATCGCCGCCGTCCGGCGCGGTGGTGTGGTCAGCGTTCCGGGCGTATATGCCGGGTTCATCCACGGTTTTATGTTCGGCGACGCTTTTGACAAGGGCCTGACCTTCAAAATGGGCCAGACTCACGTGCAGCGTTTTCTGCCGGAACTGCTTGGCTACATCGAAACCGGCAAGTTGCAGCCCGAAGCGATCATCACCCACAGGCTATCGCTGGAGCAGGCCGCCGAGGGCTACAAGATCTTCAATAAGAAGCAGGAAGAATGCCGCAAGGTGATTCTGACCCCGGGTGGCAGCGATGTTCCGCTGGCGCAGCTGGATGAAACCACGCCGTTCGCACCGGCCACCTGAAACCGAGGAGTTTTCATGGCGCTACCGTCATCTTCATTCGCAGCTCCCGTACGCGCATGGTTCGTGAACCTTTCGCGTACGGGCTGGGGAGGGCGCATTTTCTGGCTGACCCTGGTCGGTGTAACCGTGTTGTTGCTGATCAGCGGCTACACCGGTTTGGTCAGTACCGGTCGCGACACGCTACGCCTCGCGACTCTCGGCGGACTGTCGGGTTTTGCCGCCACGGCAATCGGTGCGTTGCTGGCCCTGGCGTTGCGCGCAATTACTTCGCGAACTCAAGACACCATGCTCGGGTTTGCGGCAGGGATGATGTTGGCTGCCAGTTCCTTTTCACTGATCCTGCCGGGCATTGCGGCGGCGAAGGAGGCGGTGAGCAGTCCCATGCTCGCCGCTGCCGTCGTTGTGGCCGGCATGGCCTTGGGCGTGGCGTTGATGGTCGGCCTTGACCGCTTCGTTCCTCACGAACATGAAAAAAGCGGCCGGCGCGGCCCGGAAGCCAAGCGCTTCAATCGGGTCTGGCTGTTCGTGCTGGCGATCACCCTGCACAACCTGCCGGAAGGCATGGCGATCGGCGTCAGCTTCGCCACCGGCGACATGAAAATCGGCTTGCCGCTGACCACTGCTATCGCCATTCAGGACATTCCAGAAGGACTGGCTGTGGCGTTGGCGCTGCGCGTGACGGGCATTTCCGCAGGGCGCGCTGCGTTGATTGCCGCTGCGTCAGGATTGATGGAACCGTTGGGCGCGATCATCGGTTTGGGCATCACCAACAGCTTCGCGCTGGGCTTCCCGGTGGCGATGGGTCTGGCCGCCGGCGCGATGATTTTCGTGGTGTCCCACGAGGTCATTCCGGAGACCCACCGCAACGGCCACGAAACACCGGCCACGCTCGGGCTGATGCTTGGCTTCGGCGTGATGATGTTTCTCGACACGGCTTTGGGTTAGCCACCCGACGCACACCACTGAGCGCATCGCCCCGCACAAAAAAGGAATTTTTTTCAGCGCCAATCACTCTTTCGTTTATAGGCAATGCCAATAACGCAGGGGAATGAGTCATGTCGCTGATCGAAATCCCGACCAGGAAGTCTTCGGGTAAAACATCCACGCCGGCGGATACCGAGCGCCGGCTCTATGACCGATTGCTGGCGGAAGACTCCACGGTTGATCGCGCGGCACTGGACTTCCTGCGCCGGCAACTGAGCAAGGCGGCTGCGCTGTCCGACGATTTGCCGGCCAGCGCCGAAGAGCTGCTGCAATGGTCGGAAACCCGCTGCGCCAGCGTCGCTGCCGAATACGCCGATTACCTCGAACAGCGTCAGCAGGGCGCGCCGCGCCGCTATTTCCGCAACAAATCCCACGCGTTGTATTTCATTCTGCATGTGGCACCGACCAAAGAGGTCGATGGCGCCTGGCTGGCCGGGTTGTTGCCGCAGTGGCAGGATCCGCGTCTCGACGATTTGCTCGATACCTATCTGGAAGAGCTGGGCGAGGGCGTGCCACGGCAGAATCATGTGGTGATCTATCGCAAACTGCTCGCCGAGCATGACTGCTCCGATCTGAGCGGCCTTGCCGACGAGTACTTTCTGCAAGGCGCAGTGCAGCTGGCGCTGGGGCGTTTCGGCGGACAGTTTCTGCCTGAAGTCATCGGCTTCAACCTCGGCTATGAACAACTGCCGCTGCACTTGTTGATCAGTGCTTATGAGCTAGCGGAGCTGGGCATCGATCCGCACTATTTCCGCCTGCATGTGACCATCGACAACGCCAGCACCGGCCATGCGCGCAAGGCAGTGCAATCAATGCTCGAGCTGTTGCCCTTGGGCGAAGAGCGCGATGAGTTCTATCGGCGCATGGCCGTCGGTTATCGTCTCAATGACATCGGCAAGGGCACCACCGCCGTGATCACAGAGTTCGATCTGGACCACGAAGTCATCGCCATGCTTGAGCGCAAGGCTGTCTTTGGCCGGCACATGCATTCCGATTACTGCCGCATCGAAAACCGCACCATCAATCAATGGCTGGCCACGCCGGGGCAAATGGGCGAGTTTCTTTCGGCGCTGGAGCGCAAGAGCTGGATCAAGCGCGGCGAGGCGGTGGAAGAAAGTCGTTTCTGGCGTTTGATCGACGGCAGCGATGCGGCGATGTTCGGTGTGTTCAACGGCTATGAAAAACAGCTGCTGCGCGACTGGATCACTCAGGATTGCCCGGCATCGCGGCCTCGGCCTTATGTGCGCCGGGAAGCTGCCGTCGAAGAAAACTTTGACGATGACTCCGATCTGCTGAATTTGGAAGCGGCACTGGCTGACAAACCTGCCGCCGAGCAAATGTCGTTGTTGATGCCTTGGCTGCAGCCGCAGCGGCACTGGCGTCCGGCCGGACTTTTCGCGACGCGTCGCTTCATCCAACTGCGCGCCCGCTTGCGCTGAAACAAGGAGGCTTCATGTCGGCACAAGAAACATCCGATAGAGCCCTGTTCGAGCTGGGCAAGCGCCTGCTCGACAGTGGTTATCACTTCATTACTCCAACGCCATTGACCCACGAACGTTATCTCCAACGCTTTGCCACGCCGCTGGCCAAGGATCTGCGCGATGTGTTTGGTTGGTCGATGCCGTTTCCTTCAGAGCTGTTTTGCGCAGACGAGCTGGCCAGCCTGGAGCAGGCCGGCATAGTCGAACGCGATGGCGCCGTGTGGCGAAGCCATGTGCGCTGGTCGACGCTGAATGACCGGTTGTTTGCCCACTCGGCGTTTCCGACGACGGCGAGTGATGCGGTGTTCTTCGGCCCCGACACTTATCGTTTCGCCCAGGCCATCGAAGCGCAATTGCAGCAACGCTTTTCGCCGATCAGACGCGCGGTGGACATCGGCTGCGGAAGCGGCGCCGGCGCGGTCGTCATGGCCAAGGCACGTCCCGATGCCGACGTGCTGGCGGTCGACATCAATCCGCAGGCGTTGCGCATGAGTTCGGTCAACGCCGAGCTGGCGGGCGCAAACAATGTGTCGGTGTATCACAGCGATCTGCTCGCCAGTGTCGAAGGGCAGTTCGATTTGATCATCGCCAATCCGCCGTACATGAACGACGAACAACAGCGCTCCTATCGCCACGGCGGCGGGGCGCTGGGTGAGGGTTTGTCGGTGCGTATCGTGCGTGAGGCGTTGCCACGACTGGAGGTAGGCGGCACGTTGCTGGTGTACACCGGCGTGGCGATCGTCGCCGGGCAGGATCCGTTCCGCGAGGCCGTGGCGCCTTTGCTCAAGGGCGAGCGTTTTGGCTGGACTTATCGTGAGCTTGATCCGGACGTTTTCAGCGAGGAGCTGCTCAAGCCTGAATACGAGCGCGCCGAGCGCATCGCCGTGGTCGCACTGACGGTAACCCGCGAGCAGTGACCGATAGTTGGGCCACTGCTCGCGCGGTGGCCTTCAGCGATTTCTGATGCGCGAGATCGTCAGCAGGCAAACCCCTACCAGCATCGCAGCCCCGGCTACCAATAGCGGCGAAGGGCGTATCGGCTGCCGCGAAATACGCTCGATGCGCCCGGCGACGGAAGCGCGCACTGGCGCAGCAGGTTCCGCCAGATAAGGCGCTTCTTCAATCTCCAGGCGTAAGCCGTCCGGCATTACCAGCGTCAGCCCTTCGATCGTGCCGGCAATTCTGCCCGGATACACCGGCTCACCGGTCGGGTCGAGCTGGTCGTAGAAGAATATTTGCCCTTCAAGCCAGCCGATGGCGGTCTGCAACTCGGGTCCCAGGTAATACTTTCCATCGAGAAAAAAGCCAGAGAATTGCGGCGCGCGCTCGACACTTTCAATTCGATAGCGCTGACCTGGTTTCATACCGGTTTCTGGGGCGATCATGGGGGTTCCTCCGTTATTGATAAGCGATAGAGGAGCGCGTGCCAAGCGTGGTTCCATCGAAATGAGCAACGGGCGTTTGTATGGATTCAAGTGGGCTAGAGCTTTACACGCAAACGCGCAAGACAGTTTTTCACAGTTGAGGGTTCACTATCGGTTACGAACTGTGGCTAAAATGCCACCCTTTCACCGAGCGCCCGGAAACGGCGCGGGCCATGGACGCGCCCTGTGCATCAAGACCGCTGCATAAGACGCTGGGCCTCAGGTCGCCACGCGCGCAGTTTGTTCACTTTTGACGTGTGACCCTTTTCCGTGAAACTCATCATTGCCGCTGTTTATGTCATCTCCATTGCTTACGTTCACTTGCGTGGACGCGTGCGCCACAAGCTGGGGCGGCAATTGAGTGACCACTCGACGTTCCTCGCGCCGATCAACTGCTTCCTCTATCTGTTTTCCAGGATGCCCAACAAACCGTATCTGAACCCGGCAGACTTTCCCGATCTGAGCCCGTTGCAGGCGCACTGGGAAGAGATTCGCGAGGAAGGCCAGAATCTGTTGCGTGCCGGCGAAATCAAGCGCTCGAATCAGTATGACGATGTCGGCTTCAACTCCTTCTTCAAGACCGGCTGGAAGCGCTTCTACCTCAAGTGGTACGGCGACAGTCACCCATCGGCGATGAAGCTGTGCCCACGCACCACCGAACTGGTGCAGAGCATCGGGTCGATCAAAGCGGCGATGTTTGCCGAGCTGCCACCGGGCTCCAAGCTGGTGCGCCATCGCGATCCGTACGCGGGGTCCTATCGTTATCACCTGGGCCTGGATACGCCGAACGATCCTGGCTGCTACATCAACGTCGACGGCGAGAACTATCACTGGCGCGATGGCGAAGCGGTGATGTTCGACGAGACGTTTATTCATTACGCCGAAAACACCACGGATCAGAATCGCATCATTCTGTTCTGTGATATTGAGCGGCCGTTGAAGTACCGCTGGGCGGCGGCGTTCAACCGCTGGTTCAGCCGCACGGTGATGTCGGCGGCGGGCGCGCCGAATGATGCGGGGGACAAGACTGGTGGCATCAACCGCTTGTTTACCAAAATCTACAAGATTCGTTTGCGCGGCAAAGAGCTGAAGAAGCGCAACCGTACGCGGTATTACCTCGAGAAATGGGCGATTTTTGCCGCGTTGCTGGCGACCTTTATTCTGATCTGAAGGCTTGCGGTGTCAGTACCGGCCTCTTCGC
>NZ_WBRZ01000234.1:0-8530 GCF_008923895.1 Pseudomonas sp. GXM4 | reverse complement strand
GCCACCGTAGCCGCCTACCACCCCACCCTCCACGCCGCGCCCTTAGTCCTCGGCCACCCGAAACACGACGCCCCCGCAGCCGGCTGGGTCCAATCCCTCAGCGCCACCGCCGAAGGCCTCATCGCCATCCCGCAACAAATCGATCCCACCTTCGCCGAGCAACTGGCCGCCGGCAGCTACAAAAAGATCTCCGCGTCCTTCTACCACCCAACCGCGCCTAACAACCCCGTGCCCGGCGTCTACTACCTGCGCCACGTGGGCTTCCTCGGTGCCCAGCCGCCGGCGGTCAAAGGCCTGCGCCCGATCGAGCTCGCCGAAGCAGAGCCTGGCGTCATCCACTTCAGCGAAGGTGCGCCAGCCGCCCCAGCACCGGCACCTCAACCTATTCCGCAAGCGACGCCGATTACGGCACCCGACACAGACACCCTCCAGGCCGAGAACCTGCGCCTGAAGACCGAACTCGCCCAACGCGACCAGTCCGCACGTGTTGCTGTGCAGCAGGCCGTCCACACCGCCAGCGTCGCCTACGCCGAGCAACTCGTTGCCGCAGGCATGAAGCCGCTGCACGCGCCGGTGGTCATCGCCACCCTTGATGCCGCGCAGCTCAGTGCAACGCCGTTGCACTTTGGTGAGGGCGAGCAGCGTCAGCCGTTGAGCGATGGCCTCAAAAGCCTGTTCAAAGACCTCACCGGCGCCATCAGCTTCAGCGAGGTCGCCACCTTGCAGCGCGCCGGCCAGACCGCCTCGCAAAGCACCAACCCGTTGCTGGCCGATGCCGAAGCCCGCACCCAGCGGGGGCAATGACTGTGGCCACTTTCAACCAGCCCAAAGACCTCGGCGACTTGCTGCTGGTGCAAGTCAGCCCCGGGTGGAGCAAAGACCGCGTCACGTTGTTGGGCGGCAGTGATTACGCCCTGGGCCAAGTGCTCGCCAAGGTCGCCCACAAGTACCAGGCCCTCGACCCCAGCGGTGCGGGGCCGGCGAAAAAAGCCGTGGCTGTCTTGGCCGAACGCGTCGACGCCAGCGCCGGCGATGCGCCCGCCGTGGTCATCGCCCGGGGTGCTGTCATTGCGCGGGCAGAACTGGTCTGGCCCGCCGGCATCACCGAGCCGCAACAAACCGCCTCCCTCGACGACCTCAATGCCCTTGGCATCGTCGCCCGCGTCACCCTTTAACGGAGCCACCCCATGAACCTGCAAGACCTCTTCACCGTCGCCAACCTGACCGCCGCCGTTAACAAACTCCCGGCCATTCCCGGCAAGGTCGGCGCCATGGGCCTGTTCGATGAAAAAGGCGTCACCAGCACCAGCGTCATCATCGATGAGCGCGAAGGCCGTTTGGTCCTGGTGCCGAACACCTCACGCAACGACGATCCCGCGCCGGTCAAAGGCAACAAACGCAAGCGCCGCACCTTCGAAACCCTGCACCTGCCCATCAGCCGGCCACTGCTGCCCAGCCAATTGCAGGGCATCGCCGCCTTCGGTCAGGAGAGCGCCACCGCGCCCATGGCCACTGTCATCAACGACAACCTGCAAGACCTCAAAAACAGCATCGAAACTACCCGCGAATTCCAGCGCGTCGGCGCACTGCGCGGCAAACTGCTCGACGCCGATGGCTCGGTGCTGTTCGACCTGTTCGATGAATTTGCCGTCGAGCAAAAGAGCGTCACCGTCGCCCTCAGCAGCGCCGGCACCAATGTGCGTAAAGCCTGCCTCGACGCCAAGCGTCACGCCGAATCCAAACTCGGCGGCGTCATGGTCACCGGCTTTCGCTCGTTCTGTGGGCCGGACTGGTTCGACGCGTTCACCGACCACGCCAAAGTCAAAGAAGCCTTCGCCCACTATCAAGAAGCGCAAGACCGGCTCGGTGGCGACCTGCGCTCGGGCTTCACCTTCGGCGGCATTGAGTTCATCGAATACGACGTCACCGTCAGCGGCCAGCGCTTTATCCCGGCCGACGTCGCCCAGGTCTTTCCGGTAGCGCGCGGTGTCTTCCGTCTGTTCAACGCGCCGGCCAACTACAACGAAACCGTCAACACCCTCGGCCAGCCGTTCTATAGCAAGGCCGAGCCGCGCAAAATGGGCAAAGGCTGGGACCTCGAAGCCCAGGCCAACCCGCTGGCCCTGTGCTTGTTCCCCGAAGCACTGGTCGAATTGAAGGCGGGTTGAGCCATGCGCTACTGCACCCGCGAAGACCTCGGCAACGCCATTCCGTTGATGACCCTGACGCAGCTGTCCAACGACGACCCGGGCGCGCGCCAGCCCGACGAACAGGTTATCGCCAGCAGCGTGCGCCAGGCCGAAGAACTGGTCGACGGCTACCTGCGTGGCCGCTACCACCTGCCACTCGATCCGGTGCCCACCGTATTGCGCGATGCGGTGATTTATCTGGCACGTCACTGGCTCTACCAGCGCCGCCCCGAAGGTGCCTTGCCCGACGCGGTCATCAGCGCACGCAAAGACACGCTCAAACTGCTCGAAAGCATCCGCGACGGCATCGTCACCCTCGGCCTGCCCACGGGACACGCCGTGCCGGAGCCCGGTGAGATCCGCGTGCGCGCACGTCCGCCGCACTTCAGCGCCCAGCTCTGGGCGGGTTACCGATGAGCGCGTCAACCAACAGCCAAACCGAACAACTGATGGACGCCATGCTCGATCGCCTGCAAGCCAGTTTTGGTCAACAGCTGCTGGTCGAGCGCTTCCCTGAAAATCCGCAGCTATACCGCCTCAACCACCCACGCGGCGCCGTGTTGCTGGCCTACGGCAAATCCACGTTCGGCCACAGCGAGAGCACGGGTGCGGTCTTCCAGGCGCGTCAGCTGGTGCTGCGCCTGACGTTGATCTTTCGTCAGCTCAACGGCGCCGATGGCGTGATCAGCTATCTCGACCGCCTGCGCGCCAGCCTTACCGGTTGGTGCCCGCCACACACCGACCAGGCCTGCCGTCCGCTGGCCGAGCATTTCATCGGCCACAGCAATGGCGTCTGGCAATACGCCCAGGACTACGCCACCCGCGCCACCCAACTGCAAGCCTACGAGGGCTGCCCATGAACCTGTCCCGCTACCTCTACACCGGGCCGCCCAGCGGCGTGACCCTGCGCCTGAATGAACACCGTGAAACGCTGGACGTGCAACTGCACCCCGGCCAATCGGTAGAGCTGCCCGCTGCCCACGACTACACCCGCGTGCTGTTGGCGCTCAACCACCTGCAACCATTGCCCACCCCATCCAGACCGGCCGGCAAGACGCCCAAGCCGCTATCCCTCGCCAAGGACTGACGCCCATGCCCGCCAACTACCTGCACGGCATTGAAACCACCGAAGTCGAACGCGGCCCGCGCCCCATACGCGTCGTCAAATCGGCCGTCATCGCCTTGGTCGGCACAGCGCCCGCCGGGCCCATCAACGAACTGACCCTGTGCCTGAACGACACCCACGCCGCCCAGTTCGGCCCGCACACGGCCGGCTACAGCATTCCCGAAGCCTTGCAGGGCATCTATGACTTTGGCGCCGGCACCGTGCTGGTCGTCAACGTGCTCGACCCGGCCATTCACCACAGCACCGTCACCGAATCGCTCAAATCGTTCGCCGACAACAACACGCTGCAACTGCAACATGGCGACCTGCAAAGCCTGAAACTCACCCCCGTCGATGGCGCAGCAACCTACCAGGTTGGCATTGATTACACCGTGTCGCTGCACAGCGGCGAGGTCACACGGCTGCCCACCGGCAGCATCCCGCTCGATGCCCACATCAACGCCGAATACAGCTACACCGACCCGGGCAAAGTCACCCCTGCCGACATTATCGGCACCCTCAACCCAGCGGGTCGGCGCACCGGCCTCAGCGCCTTTCAAGACAGCTACAACCAGTTGGGCTTCTTCCCGAAAATCTTCATCGCCCCGGGCTTCAGCACGTTGGGCGCAGTCACGGCGGCCCTGGCCGTTGCGGCCGGCCAGGTCGGCGGCGTCGCTTACGTCGATGCACCGATCGGCGCCACCGTCCAGCAAGTGCTCGCCGGGCGCGGGCCGGCAGGAGACATCAACTTCAACACCAGCAGTGACCGCGTACGCCTGTGCTACCCGCACGTCAGGGTCTACGACGCGCCCACCAATGGCGAGCGCCTGCAACCGCTCTCCATCCGTGCCGCCGGCCTGCGCGCCAAAGTCGACCATGATCTGGGCTATTGGTGGAGCAGCTCCAACCAACCGCTGCTCGGCGTCATAGGCCTGGAGCGCCCACTGACCGCGCGCATCGACGACGCCAACAGCGAAGTCAACCTGCTCAACGAAAACGGCATCACCACCGTCTTCAACGCCTTCGGCACCGGCCTGCGCCTGTGGGGCAATCGCACCGCCGCATGGCCCAGCGTCACCCACCTGCGCAACTTCGAAAACGTGCGGCGCACCAAAGACGTCGTCGACGAATCCATCCGCTACAGCGCGTTGCAATTCGTCGACCAGCCGATCACCACCGCGCTGATCACCAGCGTCACCGAAAGCGTCAACCTGTTCCTGCGCAAACTCATCGGCGAAGGCGCCTTGCTCGGCGGCGAATGCTGGTACGACCCGGCGCGCAACCTCAGCACCCAACTGGCGCAGGGGCACGCACTGTTCAACTACAAACTCAGCGTGCCGCCACCGTTCGAACGCGGCACCTTTGAAACCGAAATCACCGGCGACTACCTCGTCAACCTGGGGGCTCTGTAAATGGCAGGCTTTAGCGCACACCGCATCTCCAACGCCAACCTCTACCTGGACGGCGCCAGCTTCTTCGGCAAATGCGAAGAGATCGACTTGGGCACGATCAAAACCGTTATGAGCGACTTTCAGGGGTTGGGCATGGTCGGGCTGATCGAACTGCCCGATGGCATCGACAAGCTGGAAGGCAAGATCACCTGGAACAGCCTCTACACCGAAGCGGCGCGAAAACTTGTCACCCCATTCAAGAGCGTGCAGTTGCAGTGCCGCTCGAACGTGCAGGTGTTCAATAACGGCGGGCTGGTGAATGAGGTGCCGTTGGTGACGACCATGACCATCACGGGTAAGGAATACCAGTTGGGCACGCACAAACCACGTGACCCGACGAAGTATGAGACGCCGTTTTCAGCGACGTACGTGCGGCAGATGATCAATGGTGAAGAGGTGGTGTTGCTGGATTATTTGGCGAATATTTTTCGGGTGGGTGGGGAAGACCAGTTGACCAGATACAACAAAAACTTAGGCACCAACTAAATGTAAGCGCCGCCGGCAGCGGCGTTTACCCTAATTGAAAAAGTTTTCAGGCCATAAAAAGTCAGGCAAATGTCTACGTATGAGATCTGCCTGCGCTTGATATCCCCGAGCCTCTAGTTCGCGCACGAAATGAGGCCATGGGGGGATATTGCTGGTGTAGACATTGCTTGACGAAGTTGACATCCCGCCGCCTTCTGAGGTGGAGAGCCCACCATACTGGGAAGTGGAGAGTCCACCGTACTGGGAAGTCGATAACCCCCCGTACTGAGACGTAGATAGCCCGCCGTATTGAGACGTCGATAGCCCTCCATATTGCGAGGTAGACATACCACCGTACTGGGAAGTCGATAGCCCACCGTACTGGGACGTAGACATCCCTCCATACTGGGACGTAGACATTCCCCCATACTGTGACGTTGATAATCCTCCGCCTTGCCTGGTGCTCAAGTTGCGCGGCCAAACCTTCATATTTTCGATTACAGGTCTAGGCATTGATTTTTTTCAACCTCCTAATAGCTACCACCGGCATTGGCGCCTCGAGCCTTAAGGTCTAGAAAAATGACTTATCAAGGAACGTGCACAGGAGAGTAGCTTAATCCTACCAATATGCCACTACGTCCCCTATGATTCAGTAAATTCCTAGCTAGGGCATCGACCATGAATAATTACAGGAAAAGCATGCCGTGTGATTGGACGGACGAAGACGTCGAAAATGAAATCACTCTAATACGCAACTCAATAAAAGCGTGGGCTGAAAAATTAGACATTTGGTTTGATTGCGGCTTCAAATCTCACTTAGATCACTTTCAATGCGAGCCGTCTGAAGAACCTATTGTAACAATGTTTTATGTTGATGGAGGAATAGACTCCATAACCTGTAGCGAACTGGATACCGAATTTTCAGCTCTTTTGGAGGGCTTAGGTTATTGGTATGAGCAGGAGGACTCTATTATGGTAGGGATTTATGCTACCGACGAGGGTCGCTCAGAAAAGTTTAGAGAGTATTTTCATTGGCAGTGGGTATGTAGCCTGCTTGTGGAAGACACTGGCGATGTATATGAGGAGCTTTTTAGCCATTTCTCTAAGCGACCAGAGGATCTGCACAAGTTGCATTGGCGCGAATTCGAAATATTATTATTCAGAATCTTCCAAAACCATGGTTATAAGGCTTTTCTTGGTCCCGGCAGTTCCGATGAAGGAGTGGATTTACGACTTTGGCAAAGGAACCCTATAGGCGATGTCTTGACCGTGGTTCAAGCAAAAACATACGCGCCAAAAAATAAAATTGATTTGGTTCCAGTTCAAGCGCTTTATGGAGCTAGTAAAGCCGAAGGTGCACACCAATCTCTTTTTGTAACGACGTCTAGTTACAGGCCGGCCGCACATAAATTCGCAGCACGAGTTTCGGGTGAGCTTCGTCTTGCGCAAAAAGACGACATCGTTTCATGGTGTGAAAAAGCAACGGACGGTGTCATAGTAGACAAGTCAACGCTTGTTGAGCGGGAAAAAGTTGAGCGCCTTCTTGCTCTGCTCGCACATTATCCGGATGCGAGGATTGTCCACGCTACGTGGGGATACAATATGATCCACAATAGTTATGCAGTTGTAATAAAGGAAACCCGGCATGCAGCATTGCTGTTAACTATCGGGAATCGGGAGATATCTAACGATGGCTATGGCACTAGAGGAACTGAAGTTCCGCGCCTAGACATATCCACTATGACGTTCTTCAATGAAGAGGGGGTGGTTCGTGCAAAGCGAAGTGTTGATGAAAGCGGGCGTGTTAGCTATTGGGACGGGGATCACTATTACACTCCATGGGGTAAACGCCCCAATAGCTTCGATTATATGGATTGAAGAGTAATATTTTACAATCTGGGATCAACATAAAGTGAACCTGATGAAGCAATGTGATGAGTGCAAAGAATCGATAAAAATCAACGCTACGCGATGCCATCATTGCACCGTGCTGCAAGATTGGCGCCGCCTTATCAAAATCCCCTTGATTATGCTCACCGTGATCCTCACGGTTGCATCAATATTTTCTTCCGAGGTCATAAAAAAGATTACAGATCCAAAGACTGCCATCATTCAGTCCGTGATCATTGACGGTAGTAACCGTGAAGTCGCGTTTATGGTTACAAATGAGGGCTCCCGCGCTGCAACTCTATCTAATGTAAAAATCGAGGGCCTGACAACTGAAGGTTACTCAGCAAGCTACCTTATGAAAAGCGATTTGGATGGCAAGCTGTTGGAACCAAGTCATACTTACAGAGGTTTAGCCACTGGGTATATTATTCCAAAGCCGGTCGAGCACCAGCGAAGTATACCGCTCAAAGAAATTTACGGATTTGCCGATAACTGCCGCTTGCTCATTGAATATGTAGATATCAATGGCCAGCACATAATTCGCCCTTACCCGTTTATGTGTGACCCAATCTCCGCAAATCCTAAGGGCGGGCTAAGCTTAGGCCCACAGTGAGTTCCAGTGTCCAAAGCCACTACTCTCGATGCCATCGTAGCGCACTGATGCTAATAAATTGTCTAAGGGCTAGTGCGCCTCGCACGTTCCTCGCTACAGATCCAGGCTTCGTCAGTGCAGAAACTACCACGTCACGATCAGCTTGATACATAGCATAGGCATTGAATTCAGAATCAAGGAGTACTAACAAGACCGCGTCGAAAGGCTTCGTCAAATCGATGGAGCCCAACCTACCGGCAAGCCTCGCCGGGTCGGCGATGCAGCGTCCTTTAATTTGAATTCTGCTTAAATGTTCACCTTGAATTTCAGTTGCGTCATAACCGGCCTGTCTGGCGCAATGCAAGGTCAGACCTAGTTTCGTCGCTGCTTCATATTCAGCAACTTCACCAGTGACCCCTAACGGCTTGCCGGTAAGCTGGTAAAAGCGTCGTGCGAGTATCTTTGCATCTCGCAGAACCTGGAGAATTTCAGCTTCTGCATTAGCGGTCGAAGGCGGAGTGTCATCAGGCGTTCGAGTTTTATTCAAAGCGGCCCCTTCATAATCCGTGGCTCCAAAATAGCCTGCTTGATACACCGATGCATGACTTGGGAAAAGTTATTGCTCTTCGATGATTTGAAACTAGTCAGCTGATTTTAGACGTAAGTGAGCGTGCATAACTTTTCAGATGCACCATCGCAGCCGACTCAACCGGTAAGCCCCTCAACTCTGTCGACCGTTCTTCACCATTCGGTAAATAGACCGTCAACGTATCCCCAAGCACAGTGTAGGAAGCGGTGTAAGTGACTCCATCATGCTCAAGGGTGATTTCTTCATCCA
>NZ_WBRZ01000233.1:0-8554 GCF_008923895.1 Pseudomonas sp. GXM4 | reverse complement strand
ATGCGTCCGGCACCTTCAACACCACTGTTCAGCAAGCCGCGTGGAGCCGCATGACTCAGGCTGGCGCGCAGATGATGAACTGGTTCTCGGTGGCCTGTGAGCTGCACCGCGACTGGCGCAACGACATCGAAGGCCTGGGCAATCTGCTGTCGCAGCGCATTCCCAACTACCGCAACCTGATGAACAGCTACTCGGCGCTGACGCAGCAGAAGTAAGCGTTAAATCCAAAGCGAAAGCCTGCCTCGAAAGCAGGCTTTTTGCGTTTTCTACAGAACGCCGTTCGTCCATTGTCGGGCACTTGTCACGCAAGGGCATTTCACACGTTCAGGTACCTATCGCTGAACACCTCGGAGAACGACATGGACATTGATGAAAACGCACCGGGCAACCAGTCGCAACAAGCCGTGACGCGCACCACCGACAACGAGACCGGGCACGATCCCAAGCGCGAAAACCCCGAGGTGCCTTTGCCGCCGGACGATGAGGCGCCTGTAGAAGAAGACATGTCGGATGTGGATGCGGCCAATTCGGTTTCGACGGAGCATCCGCCGTCACGCTGACCGTGCTGTTTGAAGGGGAACGCTCCCTGTGATGGTCAACCCGGACAGTTCCCTCTCCTCGGGGAGAGGGCTAGGGTGAGGGGCTTTCCCTGGCACCCTGATGCAGTTCAGTCACCGACATCGTGAAAACCAGTTTCGCTCGCCCATGGTTGGCATACCCATGCGCCACATCGGTCCGCGCCACCGCCGAACACCCAGGCCCGACAATCAGCTCGGCATCGCCAACGTGCAAATGCAACGTGCCTTTCTCGACATGAAACAACTCGGTGGTGCCGTTCGGGTGACCGGCTGAAGCAAATGACTCGCCGGGAAACAATTCCCAGCGCCACAACTCGAGCATGTTCGGGCCGCTGGTGCCGGCCAGCAGGCGCGCCGATCCGCCCAGTTCACCGGTCCATAGCGTGGGGATGTCATCACTGTCGATCAGATGCGCCGCCGGAGTGTCGGCGACATTGACGAAGTCCGCCACGGACAAGCCCAGCGCCGCGGCGATTTTGCACAATGTCGCGATGCTTGGGTTGGCCGAGCCTTTCTCGATCTCGACCACCATGCCTTTGCTCACGCCCGAGCGTCGGGACAGTTCGTCGAGGGTGATGCCCTGTTGTTTGCGCGCCTGTTTGAGCGTGCGCGACACCGCCGCGCTGACGGTCTCGACGTCGGCGCCGGCTTCGGTCGATATATTGACTTTCTTGGTCATTGATCGCTAGCATCGTTTGAAATTCGGGTATGAGGGGGATTCTGGGATGCTGTCTGTCGTGCCGTCAATCGATCCGGCTGTTGCGCAACTCGCGCCGGGCTTCAGAGCGCTGAGTATTGTCGTGCAAGCGGCGCCGATTACTCAGGCATACGTGGCCGGTGAAGCACTGGCCAAAGCCTGTCAGATCGTCGCCAACGGTGGCCCGTCATGGGCGCCCGCGCACTTGCAGGCCTGGGCGGACGTGTTTCGCCAGTTCGGTGCCAAGCCGCAGCGCACGCCTTGCTCGGCCGAGGCTCTGCGCAAACGGGTGTTGCGCGACGGCGAGTTGCCGAGCATCGATCCGGTGGTTGATCTGTACAACGCCATCAGCCTCGAATACGCGATTCCGGTCGGCGGCGAGAATGCGCAAGCCTACATAGGCTCACCGCGTCTGGTCGTCGCCGATGGCAGTGAACCGTTCGACACGATGAAAGAAGGTCTGCCCGCGCATGAGTTTCCGGACGCCGGCGAAGTGGTCTGGCGCGATGACCAAGGCGTGACCTGCCGGCGCTGGAACTGGCGCCAAGGCGTGCGAACCCGCCTCGATGCGCAGGCGCAGCACATGTGGTTCATCCTCGAAAGCCTGCCGGCCATGCCGCTGGAAGCGCTGACCGAGGCTGGCGACAAGCTCATCGAAGGCCTGCAGCAAATGATGCCCGGCGCCGAGATCGAAAGCATGTTGATCGGGCCGGGAGCGCGTTAGGTTGGATATGAGTGCCAGCCCGTTTCGTCAGCGGCACCGCGATTCCCTGTGGGAGCCTGCTCGAGAAGGCGGCACATTCAACATCTTTGCCGGCTGATCCACCGCTTTCGCGAGCAAGCTCGCTGCCACAGTTTTCCGTGTTGACCAATGATTTGGTGGTGCTACAACCTCTGTGGGAGCGGGCTTGCCCGCGAAGACGGCGGCACATTCAACCTCTTTGCCGGCTGACCCAGCGCTTTCGCGAGCAAGCTCGCTCCCACAATGTTCCGTGTTGACCAGTGATCTGGCGGTGCCACAACCCCCTGTGGGAGCGGGCTTGCCCGCGAATGCGGCGGTACATTCAACATCATGTTCGCCTGACCCAGCTTTCGCGAGCAGGCTCGCTGCCACAGATTGACTCCTGGTCTCAATAAGGGCTCGCGGTTGGGCGGACGATCAGTTCGCTGACGTCCACGTCCGCCGGTTGTTCGACGGCATACGCAATCGCGCGGGCGATGGCTTCGGCGGGGATGGCGATCTTGCGGAATGACTTCATCTCTTCGCGGCCGCCTTCATCGGAAATGCTCTCGGCCAGTTCCGATTCGGTCACGCCCGGTGCGATGACGGTGACGCGAATATCGCCGCCCACCTCCTGACGCAAGCCTTCGGAAATCGCCCGTACGGCGTATTTGGTCGCGCAGTACACCGCCGCAGTAGGGCTCACCGCGTAAGCACCGATCGAGGCGATGTTGATGATCTGCCCGGCGCGCTGGCGCTGCATCAACGGCAGGCTGGCGGCTATGCCGTGGAGTACGCCACGGATGTTGACGTCGATCATGCGGTTCCACTCATCGACCTTCAGCGCGTCCAGCCGCGACAACGGCATGACCCCGGCGTTGTTGACCAGCACATCGACACGGCCGTAATGCTCCACGGCAAAATCGACGAAGCGCTGCACATCCTGCTGATCGGTGACGTCCAGTGCGCGGAACTGCGCGTGGCCACCGGCGCTATTGATCTCTTCGGCAATCACTGCCAGACGCTCGGTGCGCCGTGCACCCAACACCACTTTGGCGCCACGTTCGGCGAGCAGGCGTGCGGTGGCTTCGCCGATGCCGCTGCTGGCGCCGGTAATCACGATCACTTTGTCTTGAATGTTCAGCATGATGTCGTCCTCTTCTGTGTGCCCGTGAGTGGGCTTGGAAGAAGATTAAGTGCGGCGGCTCATGGGCTATTAATCGATTCCTCCACGGGATTTGCCCAATTCTGCTGCATCGCTTTTCGACAGGTTTCAGGCCCCGCGTGGCGCATCGCGGTAGGCACTAGGCGTGACGCCAACTTCGCGGCGGAACACCTGGGAAAAATGGCTGGGGCTGGAATAGCCAACCTCCAGGCCGATGTCGATCACGCTGCCTACGGTCTCCAGCAACAGATGACGCGCGCGGCTCATGCGCAGGCGGATGAAGTATTGCGAGGGCGATAAACCGGTGGCGCGCTTGAAGGTGCGGCTGAAGTGGTAGTCGCTCAGCCCGGCGATGGCGGCCAAATGACTGAGGCTGAAATCCTCCGCCAGATGCGCATTCATGGCTTCGATCACCCGGCGCAGTTTGTAGGCGGGCAGGGCGTTGTCGCGGCGCGGGTTGCTGTCCGGGTCGAGGTAATGACGCAGCAGATGGATCGCCAACGCCTGAGCCAGGCTGTGCACCAGCAGTGCGCTGGGTTGGCGCTGTTCGGTCAGTTCGATGCGCAGTTGCTCAAGGATGAAGCTGACCTGCTCGTCACGCGCACCGGACACATCGACAAACGTCACTGCACCGGCCTGTTCGCCGAACGCTTCGCGCGCCGCTTGTTCGATCAGGCCCAGACCTAGGTAGAGGTGCATGACTTCGAATACCTCACAGCCTTCGGTCTGCCAGCGCATTTCATAAGGTTCGCGGGTGTTGGTCAGGAAGAAGTCGCCCGCCGTGACCTGGCTCGCCTGCCATTCTCCACCCAACGAACGTTCTTCGACCCGGGCAGTGCCGGCCAATACCAGCACCAGCAGCGGTTCGGCCACGCATGGCACGCGGATCGGCTCAAGCAGAGTCTGATGGCGGAACAATTGCACCACTGCATCCTTGATCTGCGGCCGCGGCGTGGTCGTTTCCGCAATACCGGGCAGATGCTCCGGCATGGCTTCGGCGGCGATGCGCGCTGGCTGGTTGATTGTCGGTGTAGCGGGGCTGGCAGGGGGCACAGGACGCTCCATCAAAAGCTTCGGCTGTGAATGATTTTGCAGGTTAGGGCGGGCGGGCAGGAAATTCCAGCGCAAAACTCCGACAGTCCCGGCAATCGCCCGAAAGCCCGGCGGCGGACAGTGCGCGACAGTGAAGCCGTGTTTACGACCGCGCCATCAGGCGCAACACCGATTCGCTATCGAGGAGTTAAAACCATGACTGATTTCAACCACACCCTGCCCCAAGAAGTCGCCGGTAAAGTTGCACTGGTCACTGGCGCGGCCAGTGGCATCGGCAAGGCGATTGCGCTGATGCTGCACGCTCGCGGCGCCAAGGTGATTGCCGAAGACCTCAACCCGGCTGTCGAAGCACTGGCTCGTCCCGATCTGGTGCCGCTGGTGGCGGACATCACCGAGGACGGCGCCGCCGAACGCGCAGTCGGCCTTGCCGTCGAGCAGTTCGGGCGCCTGGATATTCTGGTCAACAACGCCGGGATCATCATCAACAAAGCCGTGATCGACATGAGCCGCGACGACTGGGAAAAGATCCAGGCAGTGAATGCCACGGCCGCCTTCCTGCACTGCCGCGAAGCGGTCAAGGCGATGATCCCGAACAAGTCCGGCGCGATCGTCAATATCGCTTCCTATGCGTCGTACTTTGCCTTTCCGACCATTGCCGCCTACACCGCTTCCAAAGGCGCGCTGGCACAGTTGACCCGCACGCTGGCCCTTGAAGTCATTGAACACGGCATTCGCGTCAATGCCATCGGCGTCGGCGATGTGGTGACCAATATCCTCAATGACGTGGTCGAGGACGGCCCGGGCTTCCTCGCGCAGCACGGCGAAGCGGCGCCGATCGGTCGGGCGGCGCAGCCGGAAGAGATCGCCGAGATCGTGACCTTTCTGGCCTCCGACCGCGCCAGTTTCATGGTCGGCTCGGTGGTCATGGCCGATGGCGGCATGACGGTAACGGCGGGTTGATAGGGTGTGAGAAGCCATGGGCGCGTGTGATAACGCGCCCATGGCTTTACTACGATCACGAGCACGCAGAATCAGGCAAATCTGCAGCATCTTTGAACTAGTCGCCGCTGAGTAAAACTGGCTAATCTTCCTCCGCAGTTGACCCACCTTCGTCTGCTTTCGAGGCCCTTTGCATGGATAACCACGACGCTTCCATCCTCCACGATACGGCGGTGTATCGCGCCGAACTGGTGCGCTTGCTGACTCAGCGCTTCGATGCGCCGGGCACCTACGAGACTGCGATTGCGCCGCTGCACGTGATCCGTCTCGATGGCCCGTCCGAGCTGATTCACGTTGTGCACCGGCCAGCGCTGTGCCTGATCGTGCAGGGGCGCAAGGAAGTCGGGCTGGGTGACGAACGCTTCCTCTACGACCCGCTGAATTATCTGGTGGTGTCGGTGACATTGCCGGTGTCGGGACGGGTGATCGAAGCCTCGCCCGAGGCGCCGTATTTTTGCGTACGGCTGGATTTCGATCCGGCGCAACTGACGCAACTGATAGCCGAATCGCCGCTGACCGGCATGCCACAGGACGCCGGTCGCGGGATGTTTCTCGACAAGATCGACGTGACCCTGCTCGACACCATGCTGCGTCTGGTGCGCCTGCTGGATAACCCGCGCGACATCGGCATGCTCGCACCGATGGTGTTGCGTGAGCTGTATTACCGCCTGCTGCGCGGCCAGCACGGGCATCTGCTGTATGAAATCGCCGTCAGCGATTCGCAGACCCATCGGGTCACGCGGGCCATCGACTGGCTGAACAAGAATTTCACTGAACCGCTGCGCATCGACGCGCTGGCGCAGGTGGCCAATCTAAGCAATTCGGCGCTGCATCACCGCTTCAAAGCCGTCACCGCCATGAGCCCGCTGCAATATCAAAAACAGCTGCGCCTGCAAGAGGCGCGGCGGCTGATCATCAATGAAGGGCTGGACGTCTCGAGCGCCTGCTACCGCGTCGGCTACGAAAGCGCTTCGCAGTTCAGCCGCGAATACAACCGCCAGTTCGGCTGCCCGCCGTCCAAGGAACTTAGCCGCCTGCGTCAGACCGGTTGATTACCGCGCGGGTCCTGCCCATTGCTCACGAAACCCCAGCAGAAAATCCACAAACGCCCGCACCCGTTGCGGCACATAGCGGCCGTGCGGGTAGAGCAGGGTGTAGGGGCGCGAACGTCCGGCGTACGGTTGCAGCACTTCAATCAGGCGACCATCGGCGAGTTCCTGCTCGACGATGAAACGGTAAGTCTGAAACAGCCCGGCGCCGTGCTTGGCCAGCGTCACACCGCCGAGCACATCGTCGGAACAGGAATAGCCACCGTCGGAAATCACTTCCAGGTCCCGGCCGTTTTCCTGAAACAGCCAGGAAATCCGCCGCCCGCTGCTGGGCAATTCGAACTGGATGCACTCATGCGCGATGAGATCGTCCAGCGTCTGCGGCGTGCCGGCTCTATGCAGATATTCGGGGGCGGCGACCACCACCAGGGCGGCGTCTTCCAGCAAGCGCGCGATCAGCGTCGAGTCCGGTTGTGCGCGCACGCGTATCGCCAGGTCGTAGCCCTCTTCAACGAAGTCGATATTGCGATTGCCCAAATGCACGTCGACCGTGACCTCGGGGTACAACGCGCGAAATTTCGGTAGCAGCGGCAGGATGCGGTGATGCCCGTAGGTGGTCGGCAGGCTGATGCGCAGTCGACCCGATGGCGAAGTCTGCGCGCCCATGACTTCCTGCTGCGCTTCAACCAGTTGCGTCAGGGCCTGGCTGCATTGTTCGAAGAAGCTGCGGCCGGCGTCGGTGAGGCGGATGCTGCGCGTGGTGCGCGCGAACAGTCGCGAACCCAGGCGTTGCTCCAGACGCAGAATCGACCGGCTCACCGCAGCGGGCGTGACCCCGGCCAGTTGCGCGGCGGCGGTGAAGCTGCCGGCTTCGGCGGCCAGGCAGAACAGTTCGATACTGCCTAACTGCAAATCTTCAAAATGGCGTTTCATTGTGGCTCGCACCGAGGATCGACGGACGTTCATCCTCTGTGTACCACAACCAACGACGCCGCCGGTATCCACCGGCGGCGTTGCAGGGTTTCGATCAATGGCCGGCGCTCTGGCCACCGTCGACATGCAGGATCTCGCCAGTGACGAAATTTGCACCGTCGAGGTAGAGGATCGCTTGCACGATGTCGTCGATTTCCCCCATGTGGCCGACCGGGTGCAGGCTGCCCAGCGCCTGATGGGTTTCCTCAGCGTGCATCGGCGTTTTGATGATGCCCGGCGAGACGGCGTTGACCCGAATCCCGCGCTTGGCGTACTCGATCGCCAAGGATTTGGTCGCGGCGTTGATGCCGCCCTTGGTCAGCGACGCCAATACCGAAGGCACGCCATCGATTGCATGATCGACCAGGCTGGTGGTGACGCTGACGACGTGGCCGCTGCCGTGTTTTTCCATCTCGGCGATGGCCAGTTGCGAGATGTAGAAGAAGCCGCTCATGTTGGTCGCCACGACCTGGGCATAGTCCGCCTGGCTGTAAGCGGTGAACGGCTTGGCCAGAAAGATCCCGGCATTGTTGACCAGCGTATCGACGCGACCGAAGCGGGCGACAGCGGCGCGAATCACGCGCTCGGCGGTTTGCGGATCGGCAATGTCGCCGGCGACGGTCAGGACATCCGGGTCGCTCGACTCTTTGATCGAGCGCGAGGTAGCGACCACTTGATGGCCAAGGGCGCGAAAGCCTTCGACCAGACCTGCACCAATGCCTTGCGAGGCGCCGGTGATGACAACTACTTTTTTCGATGTGCTCATGATGATTTCCTCTGTCGCTGGCCCGTCAGGATGGCGGGTGGCTGTTGGAGGAGACTTTAGGAAGTTGCGCGGAGTTGATAAATGGGGGCTGAGGTACATCATTTGTACTGTGGTGTATCTAATCAGAGCGGGCCTCGAATGATTGTCCCGTTTCAGTGGACGGTGAAACGCTTTTCAGCCGATTTATCCCTTTGCTGTGCGTCAGTAATCTGTACCCAACTTGAACGCAACAACAAAACTCCAAACTTGAAAAGGGACGCACACCATGACCACTCCAACCTACAACCGCCTGAACAAAGACGACGCTATCGTGCTGCTGGTTGACCACCAGACCGGTCTGATCTCGCTGGTGCAGGACTTCTCGCCGAACGAGTTCAAGAACAACGTGCTGGCGCTGGCGGATCTGGCCAAGTTCTTCGACCTGCCGACCATCCTCACCACCAGCTTCGAACAAGGCCCGAACGGCCCGCTGGTGCCGGAGCTGAAAGAGATGTTCCCGGACGCGCCGTACATCGCTCGCCCAGGTCAGATCAACGCTTGGGACAACGAAGATT
>NZ_WBRZ01000232.1:0-8558 GCF_008923895.1 Pseudomonas sp. GXM4 | reverse complement strand
GCTTCCAGAGCATCTTCGCCAGTCAGTATGATTTTCTTGTTTTTTTCTAACATTATTTTCTCCGCGTAAAAGTTGGGTTCTCTAATTTTAAGTTTCCTTTAATGGTCAGCTCCATAGTTCCATACCTAGGGTTTTTAACCCATTCGAGCTGCGAGTCAGGTACGTCTGTCTCAATGTAATCCCGGCCGCGGCCTCTGCCAATTTGGTATTTTTCTTCAGCATCAAGCTGGCTCAGCGGCTTCTTGTTGGCGGGTTCGACGTAAACACGATTGTTATCCTGAGCTTGGATTACACCATCGCTTTCGATACCAGTAGAGCCTTTTCTGTTGGTGTAGTGCCGGACACGAGTAGTACTTTCTCCGCGAGGGACGGGGGAAGGTGCCGCTGGTTCGCCTTCGTTGACCTTGGCTTTTTCGGAAGGGTTACCGATATCGCCCTTAGATTTAGCTTTCTTCTGTGGACATTCGCTACTCAACCCCAAAGGATCCACCCACCCCGTAGGGTTAGGCGCGTACTGGTAGCTATTCAACCCACCCGCAAGCTTGATCGGATCCGGCGTCAAAAACCGTCCAGTCCCCGGATTGTAGTAGCGGTGGCGGTTGTAATGTAACCCTGTCTCGGCGTCGAAATACTGCCCTTGAAAACGCAGCGGATTATCGATTTCGCTGACGTCCAGCGCCGCGAGGTTGCCATAGGCGCGGTACTTCGCGGACCACATGATTTCGCCACTGTAGTCGGTGAGCTCTTGCGGAGTGCCAAGGTGGTCGAGTTGATAGTAGAACGGGGCAGCCTTTAGTGGGCCTTCGCCGTCGAGCATTGCCAATGGGCGGAAGCTGCCCGGTTCGTAGATGTAGCTGCGATAACGATTTTCTGCGCTTTCGGCGATCAAGCGTTCGCCTTGCCAGAGAAATTCAGTGGTGTGGCCGTCGACGGTTTTTTCGAAGCGGCGACCGAAGGCGTCGTATTTGTAGGTTGCAGTGCTGCCGCCTGGCAGACTCACGCCGATCAGGCGATGCTGGCAGTCGTAGCGGTATTCGGTGACGAGCTTTTGGCCGTTGCCGCGACGCTCGCGGATCAAATTTCCGTACGCGTCGTAGTCGTAGTGGCGGTCGCCTTGCATCAGCAGGCGATTACCTTTGACGTTGGCGAGGTTGGCTGCGGGCAGGTCATTCTGGCCGAGGAGGTTGCCTGCCGGGTCATGGGCGAAGCTCTCCGGCATAGCGCCGCGTACGCTGATCAGGCGATCCAGTGGATCGTAGTGATAGCTGCGGTTGCCTTTGCGGCTGTCGTTAATACCGGCGAGGTTGCCGTTGGCATCGTAGTTGTAGCGACGCTGGAACAGGTGTTTGTCCCGTTGGCTGACGCTGTGGGCCTGTAGTCGGCCCTGTTCATCGTATTGGTATTGGCTAAGCAGCAAGCCTTGTTGGCGCTGTTGCTCGCGGCCTGCATTGAATTGGTGGCTGGTCAGGCGTGAACCGTTCAGGTCGATGCTGCTCAGGCGTCCACCGGACAAATGACGGTAATCGAGCGTGCAGCCATCCGGCAGACGGCAGTGGCTGAGTTGGCCGACGTTGTCGTAAGCGTAACGCGTGGTGCCCCAGCCCTGATGTTCGGTGATCAAGCGATCTTGCACGTCGTATTCATAAGCGAGCGGCCAATGGCCGTCGTCGACGTTTACCAGGCGACCGAGTGCGTCGTAGCTGTAATGAATCTCTTCGCCATCGGGCAGCGTCTTGACCAGCAAACGGCCTGCGGCATCGCGCTGGTATTCGGTAACCAGTTCACTACCGTCGTCACCGCACTCGGTTTTCTTCAGCAGTTGGCCGTTGAGGTCGTACTCGTACGCGGTGCGTCGACCATCGAAACCGGTTTCCTGCTGGATCAGGCCGTTCGAGTAATAATCGAGTTGATAGCGTTCGCCGCGCTCGTTTTCGATCTCGGTGAGGTTGAGTTGCGAGTTGTCGTAGCGATAGCGCAGTTGGCTGCCGTCGGGATTGATCCGGCGGCTGACGAGGTGCAGGTTGTCGGCGTATTCGTAGCGGGTGATCCGCCCGAGCTCGTCGCGTTCGGCGGTGACGCGGCCATACGGGTTGTAGGTAAACGCACGTGTGGCGCCGCCGGGCAGGGTGACCTGAGTGAGGCGGTCGACGGCATCCCATTGGTATTGGGTGATCGCTCCGAATTCGTCCTGGCGAGTGATTTGCCGGCCGAGCGCATCGTAGCGATACTTGCGTTGACCTCCATCCGGCAGGCGTTCTTCCAGCAATTGGCCGAGGTTGTTCCAGCCCAGTTGATGACGACTGCCGTCGGGGTGGCGGATCTCAAGCAAGCGTCCCTGACGGTCATAGCTGTAGAAGGTCTCGTTGCCGTCAGGATCGGTTTGTTGGGTAATATCGCCCTGGCGGTTGCGTTCGTATTTCCAGCGGGCCTTGCCGCGCTGGACATCAATAAGTTGACCGTTGAAGTAGTTGTAACGCGTCGGAACACCTTCCGGGGGGATCACCGCAATCAAGCGTCCGGCATCGCTGTACTGATACTCGGTGATCGCTTCCATCGGGTCTTTAACGGCGATCAATCGGCCGTTATCGTCATAAGCGTTCTGCGTCTCACCACCGTCGGGCGCGGTCTCACTGACCAAGCGTGCATTTTCGTCATGCACATAGACCAGCTCACTGCCGTCAGCGTTATGGACAATGACTGAGCCTTTATCGTCCCACTCGTAACGCGCTTCCATCTGCGCATAATTGGCCCAATGACGCACGCATCGGGACAGCTTGCCTTCACGCTCCCACTCCCAGAAGAAGCTAGCCCCTCCGGCCATTTGTCGCTCAAGGATGACGTGCTGATCGTTGTAGCGGTAATGCTCGGTTTCGCCGATCGCATTGGTGGAAGAAATCAGTTGATTGAGTGCGTTGTATCGGTAGGTGACGAGGGTATGAATCGTCAGCCATGGGTCTTGGCGTTCGCCGCGTTCATTGTATTCGTGGCGTTGTTGCTGTTGGTCGACAGCAACGATGTGTCTGTCTTCGTAGCGCAGCAAAAGGGCGCGCCCTGCGCCGTTATCTATGCGCTGGATACGATCAACGAAGTCATAACTGATGTGCAGACGATTTTCGTAAGCATCGCTGATCGCGGTCAGTCGACCGGCACGGAAATGGTAGAAGCGGGTTTTTGCCCCGGCTTGGGTCAAAATGAGTTCGCCGGGTTCATTACCTAGATAAATCGCTGCCTGAGCCAGGCTGTTAGTGATGGCCGGCCGCTGTTCCGTGGGCATCGGGAAACGGGTTTGCCGGTTCTCGTTGTCCGTCCACAGCACACCCTCATCGTCGATCTGCAAGCGATGAGACAGTGAATGACTCCAGCCATAGCCGAGGCGGCTATCAATTTCGACTGCACTGCTTCGGTACAGGCGTGTCCACTCAAAAGGCAGCAGGCCACCCAGTTCCCCATCGGTGAGCGTCAGTAACTCTTCACCGGTCACCATCGATACTGGTTCGCCGTCTGAGCATGTGTCGTCGACGCATTGTGCAGGTTTTTTTGCTGGGTTCTTCGGCTGTTCGGGGGCGTTGTCGACGGTCTCTACTTGCTCGATCCGTGAGGCTGGCTCATCTTTTTTACGGGTTTGAATCTGCGCATCGGATTCCAGTTTTCCGCCGGTGCCCGGTAGCTTGCTCTTCGGAGCTGTCGCGGTTTCGGCAGGTTTGGGAGCGGCAATCTGAGGATCCGCTTTGGGTGTCGGATTGAATTTCGAATCACTTCCGCCGGTGATCGGTGGCTTGCTTTTAGGCGCTGTGGCCGTTTCGGCAGGTTTGGGAGCGGCAATTTGAACATCCGCTTTGCGTGCCGGATTGAATTTCGAATCACCATTGAGTAGCAACGGCTTCGATGCTTCGGTATGCGGCGTCGCTTTGGACTTGCTGACTTTCATCAACATGCCGGTGAAGTCTTCAATCAGCTTTATGACTTTGCCGCTGCTTTGTACCCCTTTGACGGCTTTTGTACCCACGCGTACGGCCAAGCCAAGACCACCAGTCAAAACAACGCCGATCAAAATGTTGAGCAGGAACTCTGTCGACATTTGCGCCAGCACTTCGGTACAAGTCTGCGGCGGCAGCATCTTCACCCAGGCCACGATGGCCGCGACGTATATCCACATCAGCGGCTCATCGCTCGCGATTAACAAAGCCGTGTGAATAGCGTCGGCAGAGGCGTCGTAGATCTTCTTGATCTGTTCTTCAGTGAAAAAATTTTTCAGCTTCTCGTAGTTTTCGCGAGGATGGGCAATGAGGTCGTAGAGACTTTTGATATCGCCCCATAAGCCCATGATCGCTTTCATGAAACCTTCCCAAGCCGCTTCCAGCTCCTGCAAGGCGCGACCTCCAAGGGAGGCTTCGGTGTGCGCCTGCCATAGCGGGAGGAAGCTGGTGCTCCATTCGGTTTGTAGCCAGCCGCCCAACTCGCCGATCACGCCTTGGTAGGAATTGAACAAACTGTCGATCTGGGCACGCGTAGGATTCGGGAAGAAGGTGATTTTGTATTGCTGATTGGGAGTAAGGCCTGAAACTTCAAGAATCCCTGATGCGTCAATGGTTTTATTGATGGTCGGGCCAACTTCGTTTTTGCCGATGAAGCGGGCATTGACGACCGGTGTCAGTTGAACTGGCGTATTGCCGATCGGCACAAAGCGCGCGGACTCGAAACTATGGATCAGCACCAGCTTGCCGTTCGCAGGACAGTTGGCATAAAGGGTATTTTCCTTCTTGCTGTCCTTGTCAGCCGTGCCAACTTCGTCACCGACTTTGAATTGCTGCTCCGCATCCAGAATGCCGCCGTACCAGGCTTCGGCATGCTCGCGGTAATCCTTCAGGCACTTCTTGAAGTCGTTGATGATGGCCTGAGCATCGGGTTGTTTTGCTGTGAGACCGCCAACGATCCCGCCCATTAAAACGCTCATACCACCACCTCTTTTTCCAGATAGGCCTTCAACAGCCCGGTAAAGTTTTCTTCCGTGAGTGGCGTGCGTTTAACAAAGCGCGCCACTTTTTGTTTCAGGTTCGATTCGGGAAAGGAGAAATACAGATCGGCGTGTTCCTCTTGCAACCACTGCATCATGTTGCCGATAACGGTCGATGGATTTTCTGCCATTAACCCCTCCAACAACCCCTTCGGCACCTCCCACCACGGCCAGTCCCGCACCTTCGGCACAACTCGCGTGCCCACTTCCAGCGCCTGCCCATTGATCAGATACCGCTCAAACACCGGCAGCATTTCTCCAGCCTTCTCCCCAAGCCCCCGCAGAATCGGATAAATATGCCGCCCATCCCAAAACCGGAAAAACACCTCGGTGCCATCCGGCATTTTCACCTGCGTCAGGCTGCGCAGATGTTCGAACACTTCGTTCGGCTCTGAACGCGACACCGCCAGCCAGCCCCAGTCGAGGGCGTCGGTGTCGGCGATCCAGGGCAGGAAAGCGGAGTTGGCTTTGAGTTCGGTGAGGTAGGGCATCACCGGTTGCCAGGTGGAGTAGGGCGTGCCGCCCCAGATCGGGATGAGTTGGGCGGTGGGTTCGGTGAGGTACAGGGTTTTCAGGGCGTCGGCATCGCTGGCCGCGCTGACGACCAGGTACAAGCGCTCTCCGCTTTGCAGCGGCTGTTGCGCCAGCCAGTCCTTGGGGGTGATTGGTTCAGATGGCACAGGCACCTGCCTTGCATTTTTCGCATTCTTCACAGAACGGCGCGTTACGTTTGAGGGTGTTGATTTGCGCCGGGGTCAGGACCTGGCCAGCCTTGTCGGCATCCGCCTGTTTCAGGACGCCGGGCATCAATGGCGCGGCGCCCGTACCAGCGCCGGGACTACCCCCGGAGTTCATGTTGATCACCGGCCCACTCATGGTCACGCCACCAGCATCAATCTTGATGAAGCTGCCGCCGCCGATCAGCGTGAGTTCCGCACCAGCCTCCATCACCACTTTCATGCCGCTGCTCAGGTGGATTTCCTGGCCGGCGTCGATGAACTGGCCGGTGCCGATCTTGATGTGCTGGTTCACGCCGACGGTGAGGTGGTCGTTGGCGCGGGTTTCGACTTTGCGGTCGGCGTAGACGGTGTGGTGTTCTTCGGCCTTGAATTCGCTGTAGCTGTTTTGCTCGACGGTGTCGTGGCGTTCGTTGCCGACGCGGATCTTCTGGTCGTGCTCGATGTTCTCGTCCCAGTCGCGCTGGGCGTGCAGGTAGATTTGTTCCTGGCCTTTTTTGTCTTCGATGCGCAGTTCGTTGTAGCCGCCACCACCCATCGAACTCAGGGTCTTGAAGGTGCTGCGGGTCTTGTTCGCCGGCAGTGGATAGGGGACGGTGTTTTCCTTGTGGTACAGGCAGCCGCTGATCAGCGGTTGATCGGGGTCGCCCTCAAGGAAGGTGACCAGCACTTCCATGCCGATGCGCGGGATGGCGATGCCGCCGTACTGGGCGCCGGCCCAGGCGCTGGAGACGCGCAGCCAGCAGCTGGTCTTGTCGTCGGCCTGACCCTCGCGATCCCAGTGGAACTGGACTTTGACTCGGCCGTATTCGTCGCAGTGGATTTCTTCACCTTTCGGGCCGGTGACCACGGCGCTCTGGCTGCCGAGAATGCGTGGTTTCGGGTGGCGCAGCGGCGGGCGGTTGGGCACGTCCCACGGCGTGGCCTGGAAACGGTTGCGATAACCCTGATGGAAATCGTCTTTCAGCGCGGTGGTGTCGCTGGTCACCGACTCCTCGAGCACTTGCGGCTGCTTGCCTTCATGCAGGACTTCGGTGAGCAGCCAGAGGTCGTTCCACTTGGCTTTCGGGTGTTCGGTCAGGGCGAGGAAATGGCCGCTGACCAGCAACGGCTGATCGCTCTTGCCTTCGGCCAATTGGAAGTCGCTGCGATGGCGTTCGAGGGCACGTTTGGCCAAATGTTTGCCGCGCTCGCGGTCGATGAAGCGACCCGGGTAATCGTAGTCTTCGAGGTCGGGCAGGGCGTCGCCACGGTTTTCGCTTTCCAGGGTCAGGCGCGGTTTTTCGAAGTCGTAGTCGCGGCGGGTGGTGCGGCTGGTGCGGGTTTCCAGGCGCAGGTCGAAACGCTTGATTACCGGGTTGCTGGCGACCATGCCGGAGTCTTGCTGATAGGGCACCGGGGCGAGTTTCGGGAACACCGTCTGGTCATCGCCGAAAACGAGCTTGTGCGCGTTGGCGCTGTGCTGGAAGTGGAAGTGAATGCCTTCTTCTTCGCACAGGCGCTGGATGAAATGCAGATCCGATTCGTCGTATTGCACGCAGTAGATGCGCTCGGGATAGATCGAGCCGGTCTTGAATTCGTAGGCGTTGCTTTGGATGCCGTGCTCTTCCAGCACTTGGCCGATGATTTTCGGCACGCTGAGGTTCTGGAAGATGCGCTGGTTGATGCGGTGCGCCAGATACGCCAGTTGCGGGCGCAGCGTCACCGAATAACGGGTCAGACGCTTGCCGGAATCGCCTTGTGCGGCGCGGTAGATCTGGCCATGGATGCCCCTGCCGTCAGGCGACAGCTGCAGAAAGGCCGGTTTGTGCAGCAGGGTTTCGAGGTCCAGCGACGGCTGCTCACTGACCAGCTCCACCTCGAAGACAAAAGGCTGGCTGATGGCTTCCCGGCCGGTCAGGTTAAACACCTGAAAGTCGGCGGAAAGCCCTTCGATGGTCAGGGCAAAGTGGGTTTCATTGGCCGGCGCGAACATCCCTTGTTCCTCGTGCTGTACAGCGGCGCCCGTCGACGACCGCAAAAAAGCGGCTCAACGTACGCGAAATTCTGGAGGGGCGTAAACAACATCGACCAGCAGAGCTGGCCGATGCGTGTAACGGTCAGCCGTAATTAAACGACTGGAGCACGCCAGTCATCGGAACCCGAAGTACCGGATACTTCGTGGGTCCAGGTGATTTTGCGGTAGGTGAACTGCACTTCTTCCAGGTGGGTGAAGTGCGCGTTGCCTGGATCCTGGCAGTTGTGCATTTTGTTGTTGATGGCGACGATGATCGCGTCTTCCAGTTTGGTGGTGTAGTAGTGCTCTTGGGTGCCTTGAGCCGAAGTGCGGTACCACTGGATAACGATTTCGCTCATGCGCTCGCCGGAAGTCAGAGCTGCTTGCAGCAGTGGCGAAGCCTTGTCGTAGACCTTGGTGATCACAACTGGCTTGTGAACGCGCTGACCGGTTGGCTGACCGGATTGCGGGTCACGCGGGATGATCACGTCGTGGGTGAAAGCCTGAACCATGACCTGGTCTTCGTGGCCTTCCTGGTAGGTGTTGCCAACGGAGTCGGCGGTGAAAGCGCCGGCAGTGATCAGGCCTTGTTTTTCGCCGGTAACCGACATGTACGCTGGTGTTGCCATGGGGTGCTCTCCTTGCGGATAAATTTAGGGTGCCCGGAGGCGAAATCGCCCGGTGGGTGACCCAGTGTTATCAAGGAGCGTGCCAGGTTTTGCGCGGTGCCCGGATGACGGGGGCGCCACGCTGGTTGGTCATCATTCGCGGCGTTTTTCAGCGGGAAAATCGGGAGGAAGTGCGCAAGAAG
>NZ_WBRZ01000231.1:0-8566 GCF_008923895.1 Pseudomonas sp. GXM4 | reverse complement strand
TTTGTGATCGACACAACTCCAATGTGGGAGCGAGCTTGCTCGCGAAGGCGTAATTTCGGGCGCCATCAATCCCGGGATTCGACTCCTAGCTCATCCCACACCGACTCCGCCAGATGAAACGTCGCATTCGCCGCCGGGATGCCGCAGTAGATCGCGCTCTGCATGATCACTTCCTTGATCTCGCCACGGCTCACGCCGTTGTTGGCCGCCGCGCGCAGGTGCAGTTTCAGTTCGCCCTCGCGGTTCATGCCGATCAGCATGGCGATGGTGATCAGGCTGCGGGTATGACGGGGCAGGCCCGGGCGGGTCCAGATGTCGCCCCAGGCGTGGCGGGTGATCATCTCCTGGAATTCGGAGTTGAACTCGGTCAGCGTGGTCAGGCTGCGATCGACGTGGGCATCGCCCAGCACCGCGCGGCGTACTTGCATGCCTTCGTCGTAACGTTGTTTCTCGTCCACAAATTCTTCCTCACTGAGCCTGCAAAAACGCCAGCACACGGTCGCTGAAAGCGGCGCCGGCCTGCACGTTGGACAAATGCGCCGCATGGAACTCGGCGTACTCGGCACCGCGCACGTGGTCGCGGATGAAGTGCCCGCCGGACGGCGGCGTCACCGCATCTTCGCTGCCGGCAATCACCAGCAACGGCACGTTGATCGAAGCCAGTTGTTCACGGAAATCGGCATCGCGCACGGCCGCGCAGTTGGCCGCATAGCCTTGTGGATTGGTTGCGGCAAGCATGTCGGTAATCTTCTTCGCCGCCTCGGGATGGGCTGCGGAAAAGTCCGGGGTGAACCAGCGCGCAATCGAGGCATCACGCAGTGCGACCATCGCCGCCGGGCCGTCGCGCAATACGGTTTCGATGCGCGGATTCCATACCGACGGATCGCCGATTTTCGCTGCGGTGTTGCAGACAATCAGCTTGTACAGACGATGGCCGGCGTTGATCCCCAGCCACTGACCGATCAGCCCGCCCATCGACAGCCCGCAGAAATGCGCGCGCTCGATATGCAGCGCATCGAGCAGACCGAGCACGTCGCGACCGAGTTGTTCGATGCTGTACGGCCCCCCGGTGACCAGCGATTGCCCATGGCCGCGCGTGTCGAAACGCAGCACGCGGAAATGCTCGGTGAACGCCGGCATTTGCGCGTCCCACATGTGCAGGTCAGTGCCCAGCGAGTTGGACAGCACCAGCACCGGCGCAGCGGCCGGGCCTTCTATTTGATAGTGCAGTTCGCCATCGGCGAGTTGAACGAAAGCCACAGCCCTCTCCTTCAGACAGTCAAAGCGTTGTGTTCGGCCACCGCGCGCTCGACCCAGGCTTGCGCCTGGCCGAGGTAATGCGCAGGGTTGAGAAGATCATCGAGTTCAGCGCCACTGAGTTCGGCGGTGACTTGCGGCTCGTCAGCGAGCACCGCACGCAAATGCCGTTGCTCGGCCACTGCACGTTTGCAGCATTGTTCGAGCAGGTGATGCGCGGTGTCGCGGCCGACGCGTTGGGCGAGGACGATGCTCACCGCTTCGGCCAGCACCAGGCCTTGGGTCAATTCGAGGTTGCGGGCCATGCGCGCCGCGTCGACTTCCAGCCCGTCGGCCAGCAAGCGCGCCTGTTGCAGCGAACCGGACACCAGGCAGCAGATTTCCGGCAGGGTTTCCCATTCGGCATGCCACAAACCGAGGCTGCGTTCGTGCTCCTGCGGCATCGCGCTGAACAGCGTCGACACCAGCCCCGGCACCCGCGTGGCCGCGCCGATCAGCACCGCCGCGCCAACCGGGTTGCGCTTGTGCGGCATGGTCGACGACCCACCCTTGCCCGGTGCCGCAGGCTCAAAAACCTCCGCTGCTTCGGTCTGCATCAACAGGCTGATGTCGCGGCCGAATTTGCCGAGGCTGCCGGCGATCAGGCCAAGCACGGCGCCGAATTCAACGATGCGATCACGCTGGGTGTGCCACGGTTGCTCGGGCAGGGTCAGTTGCAGCTCTTCGGCCAATGCTTTGGCGATCGGCAACGCCTGTGCCCCCAGCGCCGCGAGCGTGCCGGAGGCGCCACCGAATTGCAGCACCAGCAGACGCGTTTTCAGTTGTTGCAGACGCTGACGGCTGCGCGTGACGGCGCCGAGCCATCCAGCGATTTTCATACCGAGGGTCACTGGCGTGGCATGTTGCAGCCAGGTGCGCCCGGCCAGTGGCGTGGTAGCGAAACGTTGTGCCTGAGTGGCGAGCGAGTCGGCCAGTTGTGCCAGTTGGTTTTCGATCAGCGTCAGCGCCTGGCGCAATTGCAGGACCAGCCCGGAATCCATCACGTCCTGACTGGTCGCGCCCAGATGCACATAGCGCTCGGCTTCGGCATCGCTCGAAGCGATCTGCTTGCCCAACGCCTTGACCAGCGGAATCGCCGAATTGCCAGCCGTGGCTATCGCCTCGCCCAGCGCCGCGAAGTCATACAGGCCCGCGTCGCACGCTGTGGCAATCGGTGCCACGGCCGATGAAGGAATCAGCCCGACCCGCGCCTCGGCCCGGGCCAGCGCCGCTTCGAAATCGAGCATCGCCTGCACCCGGCCCTGATCGCAGAACACTTCGCGCATATCGCGGGCGGTGAAGTAGGCATCGAACAATTGATTGCCCGGTCGCTGAGTCATAAACAGTCCTTGCCGGCGCGAGCCTCGCAGCCCGCGCACATGGGTTTACAGATCGTGGTGCAGATACTTCGCCTGCTTGGGCAAACGCAGGCTGAACAGGAAAGCCACCGCCATCATCGCCGTGACGTACCAGTAGAAGGCGTTTTCCATGCCGCCGGCCTTGAGGCTCAGGGCCACAAACTCTGCCGAGCCACCGAAGATCGCATTTGCCACCGCGTAAGCCAGGCCGACACCAAGCGCGCGGACTTCCGGCGGGAACATCTCGGCTTTTACCAGACCGCTGATCGAGGTGTAGAAACTTACAATCGCCAGCGCCAGGGTGATCAGCACAAAGGCGAGGAACGGGCTGCTGATGCTTTTCAGGCTGAGCAGAATCGGCACAGTGAACAGCGTACCGAGCGCGCCGAACCAGAGCATCGAGTTACGCCGGCCAATCTTGTCGGCGAGCATGCCGAACAACGGCTGCATGCACATATACAGGAACAGCGCGCCGGTCATGATGTAGCTGGCGGTCTTGGCGTGCATGCCGGCGGTGTTCACCAGGTATTTCTGCATGTAGGTGGTGAAGGTGTAGAAAATCAGCGAGCCGCCAGCCGTGTAGCCGAGCACGGTGATGAACGCCGCTTTGTGATCGCGAAACAGTGCAGTGATGCTGCCGGCGTCTTTATGCGCACGGGTTTCCTTATTGGTGGTTTCCTTCAGCGAACGACGCAGGAACAGCGAAATCAGCGCCGCCACCGCACCGACCACGAATGGAATCCGCCAGCCGTAGGCACGCAGATCTTCTTCAGTGAGGAACTGTTGCAGCACCACCACCAGCGACACCGCCAGCAGCTGCCCGCCAATCAGCGTCACGTACTGGAACGAGGCGAAGAAACCGCGCTGGCCCTTGAGCGCAACTTCACTCATGTAGGTCGCAGTGGTGCCGTATTCGCCGCCCACCGACAGACCTTGCAGCAAACGCGCGAACAGCAACAGCACCGGCGCCCAGACGCCGATGTCCTTGTAGGTCGGCAGGCAGGCGATCAGCAACGAGCCGAAGCACATCATCAGAATCGAGATGAGCATCGAGTTCTTGCGCCCGTGCTTGTCAGCGACCCGGCCGAAGATCCAGCCACCAATCGGCCGCATCAGGAACCCGGCAGCGAACACGCCAGCGGTGTTGACCAGTTGCACGGTGGGGTTATCGGAGGGGAAAAACGCCGGGGCGAAATAGATCGCGCAGAAGGCGTAGACGTAGAAGTCGAACCATTCGACGAGGTTGCCGGACGAAGCGCCGACGATGGCGAAGATGCGCTTGCTGCGCTCTTCGCCGGTGTAGTGGGAGGTGGTGGTTGTCATTGTTTTTCACTCGATAGGGACAGTCACAGTCTAGACATACTTTGCAACAGTCCCGTTCCGCATCGGATCATCACCCACGTCTGGATCAGCCTTTGTGGCGAGGGGATTTATCCCCGCTCGAGTGCGAAGCACTCGCAAATCAAATACACGCGGTTCATCTGAATACCGCGCCGACTGGTTTTTGGGGCTGCTTCGCAGCCCAGCGGGGATAAATCCCCTCACCACAGGGACTCTGTCCTGCAGGGGATTTTGGGTGTTCTCTCCATAATCGAAGAACACCGTCTCGGCATCGGTGCCCTGCAGAACTACATTCCACTGGTAAACACCCGACGCATCCGCCTTGGCCAGCAACGTCTGGCGACGCTCCGCCGGCACACACTCGAGCAACGGGTCAGCAACGTTCGCCGGTTCACCTTCAAAATAAATCCGCGTCAGCAAATGCTTGACCAGACCACGGGCAAACACCAGCACCACCAGATGCGGCGCCTGGGTCGAGCCTTTCAACCCCGGCACGGTGCCCGGTTTGATCGTGGTGAAACGGAAGCGCCCTTCGGCGTCCACCGGCACCCGGCCGAAGCCTTCGAAATTCGGGTCGAGCGGTTTGTCCTGGTGATCTTCCGGGTGGTCGTACTTGCCGGCGGCGTTGGCCTGCCAGACTTCGAGCATGGCGTCGTTGACGACATCGCCATTGCCGTCGACCACCTGGCCGGTGATTGCCACGCGCTCGCCGAGGGTCAGCTCGTTGGCCAAGGTTTCGCGATTCAGCCAGGTCAGGCCGATGTGGTAATACGGCCCGACGGTGTGGGACGTGGTCGCATAGAGCGTCATCTTATTTCTCCATCGGCGTGGCTTCACGGCCGCGCAGCACGATGTCCCAGCGGTAACCGAGGGCGTAGGACGGAATGGTTTTTTCCAGATCGAAAGCAGCGATCAGGCGTTCCTTGGCCGAAGTGTCCGGCACGCAGTTGTAGATCGGGTCATACGCCAGCAGCGGATCACCAGGGAAGTACATCTGCGTGACCAGACGCGTAAGAATGCTCGGCCCGAACAGGGAAAAGTGGATGTGCGCCGGGCGCCAGGCGTTGTGGTGGTTGCCCCACGGATAGGCGCCGGGCTTGATGGTCTGGAACTGGTACCAGCCGTCGGCATCGGTGACGGTGCGGCCGGTGCCGGTGAAGTTCGGGTCCAGCGGCGCGTCGTGCAGGTCGCGGGCATGGTTGTAGCGGCCGGCGGCGTTGGCCTGCCAGATCTCCACCAGAATCCCCGGCACCGGCAGGCCGTCTTCGTCGAGCACGCGGCCGTGAATGATGATGCGCTCGCCCAACGGCTCGCCTTCGTGCTGGGCGGTGAGGTCATTGTCTTTCTCGGCAACGTGTTCGGCGCCGATGGTCGGCCCGGTGATTTCCGACAGCGAGTGCGGCAGGTGCACCAACGGCTTGGACGGCGAGCGCAGGTTGGTGGATTGATACGTCGGGTGCAGGTAGTCAGGCTGAGTGCCTGCCTGTGGGCGACGGTAACCAGGCTTGTCAGTCATTTCGCTTTCCTCAGTTCTTGTAAGTGCCGCAGTGCGTCAGACACGTTCGATGGCCAAGGCCAGACCCTGGCCAACACCGACGCACATGGTCGCCAGACCTTTCTTGCCGCCAGTCTTTTCCAGATGATGCAGGGCGGTCAGCACCAGCCGCGCACCGCTCATGCCCAACGGATGACCGAGGGCAATCGCGCCGCCATTCGGGTTAACCTGCGGCGCATCGTCGGCCAGGCCCAACTCGCGCAATACCGCGAGACCCTGGCTGGCAAACGCTTCGTTGAGTTCGATCACGTCGAAATCGCTGACCGCGACGCCAAGGCGCTCGGTCAGTTTACGCACCGCCGGCACCGGGCCGATGCCCATCACTCGCGGCGCGACACCGGCGCTGGCCATGCCGAGCACTTTTGCGCGGGCGGTCAGGCCGTGTTTTTTCACCGCTTCGGCTGATGCCAGAATCAGCGCAGCCGCACCATCGTTTACGCCTGAGGCATTGCCGGCGGTGACGGTTTTGTCCGCGCCGTTGACCGGTTTCAGTTTGGCCAACGCTTCAATCGTGGTGTCGGCGCGCGGATGTTCGTCCTGGCTGACCACGGTTTCGCCCTTTTTGTGGGCGATGCGCACTTCGACGATTTCTTCAGCGAAGTAACCGGCGGCTTGAGCGGCGGCGGTACGTTGCTGACTGCGCAAGGCAAAGGCGTCCTGATCTGCGCGCGAGACTTTATAGTCGTCGGCGACGTTATCAGCGGTCTGCGGCATGGCATCGACGCCGTACTGCGCCTTCATCAGCGGGTTGATGAAACGCCAGCCGATGGTGGTGTCTTCCAGTTTCATGTTGCGCGAGAACGCCGCGTCGGCCTTGCCCATCACGAACGGTGCGCGGGACATCGACTCGACGCCGCCGGCAATCGCCAGCTCCATCTCGCCGCTGGCGATCGCACGGAACGCAGTGCCGATCGCGTCCATGCCCGAAGCGCAGAGACGATTGAGCGTAACGCCGGGCACGCTGTCCGGCAGACCGGCGAGCAGCAATGCCATGCGCGCAACGTTGCGGTTGTCTTCGCCGGCCTGGTTGGCGCAGCCGAGAAACACCTCATCGACGGCGCTCCAGTCCACCGATGGATTGCGTTCCATCAGGGCCTTGATCGGCACGGCGGCCAGGTCGTCGGCGCGCATGGCGGACAATGCGCCACCGAAGCGGCCAATGGGGGTGCGAATCGCGTCGCAGATATACACGTCACGCATCATGCTTCTCCCGGTGCCTGGCCATGGGCGGCAGCGGTGCGCGCTTCCAGATCACGCAGCGCCGTCAGCTCGACTTCGGTCGGCTCAGCGGTGGTTTCAACGGAGTCGGCAAAACGAATCGCCCAACCGGTGGCGGCGACCACTTGCTCGCGGGTCACGCCCGGATGCAGCGCAGTGACCACGAATTCGTGGGTACCCTCCTCCGGTTCCATGATGCACAGGTCGGTGATGATGCCCACCGGCCCGGCGCCCGGCAGGCCCAGACGTTTACGCGAATCGCCACCTTCGCCGTGACCGACCGAGGTGATGAAGTCGAGCTTGTCGACAAACGACCGCGCCGACTGTTTAAGGATGATCAACACGCTTTTCGCCGAACCGGCGATCTCCGGCGCGCCACCAGCACCCGGCAGGCGCACTTTTGGCGCGTGGTAGTCGCCGACCACGGTGGTGTTGATGTTGCCGAAACGGTCGACCTGCGCGGCGCCGAGGAAACCGACGTCGATGCGCCCGCCCTGCAGCCAGTAGCGAAAAATCTCACCGGTCGGCACCACCGTGTCGGCGGTCTCGGCCAACTCGCCGTCACCGATGGACAGCGGCAGTACGCTCGGCTTGGCGCCAATCGGGCCGGATTCGTAGATCAGCACTACGTCCGGCGATGAAGTCAGGCGCGCGAGGTTGGCGGCTTTCGATGGCAGGCCGATGCCGACGAAGCATACCGAGCCGTTCTTCAGGCGCCGGGCCGCCGCGACGGTCATCATTTCATTGGTGGTGTAAGTCATTACTTGGCCTCCGAAGCAGCGGCCAATTTGGCCTGGAATTCGCTGAAGTCAGCGCAGCCATGGATGTATTCGTTGATCCACGCGGTAAACGTCTCACGGTCGCGAGCGATCGGGTCCCACGCCTGATAGAAACGATTGTCACGCTCGGTGTAACCGTGGGCGTAGGACGGATGCGCACCACCCGGCACATGGCAGACCGCGCTCAAGGCCCAGGTCGGCAGTACGCAAGCGTTCATCGGTGCGTTGAGATCGTCGACGATTTCTTCCACGGTGACGATGCAGCGCTTGGCCGCCAGCGCGGCTTCTTTCTGCACACCGAGAATGCCCCAGAGCAACACGTTGCCTTTGCGGTCGGCCTTCTGCGCGTGAATCACGGTGACGTCCGGGCGTACCGATGGCACTGCCGCCAGCACTTCGCCGGTGAACGGACAGGTCACGGTTTTGATCAGCGGATTGACCTTCGGCAGGTCGGAGCCGGCGTAGGCACGCAGCACCGCGAACGGCAGGCCGGACGCGCCGGCGACGTAGGCGTTGGCGAGGTCGGCGTGGCTGTGTTCTTCAATTTCCAGCGCGTGCGGCCACTGCTTTTCGACCGCGTCACGCAGGCGGTGCAGCGAGCCCACGCCCGGGTTGCCGCCCCAGGAGAAAATCAGTTTGCGCGCGCAACCGGCGCCGATCAGTTGGTCGTAGATCAGGTCAGGCGTCATCCGCACCAGCGTCAGATCTTTCTTGCCTTGACGAATGATTTCATGACCCGCTGCCGTAGGGATCAGGTGAGTGAAGCCTTCGAGGGCGACGGTGTCGCCGTCGTTGACGAATTGCTTCACCGCGTCGTGCAGCGAAAGGATCTCAGCCATGGAGCGGGCTCCTGTTCTTGTAAGGAATCGCCAGTGATAAAAAGGCGCGAGGTTCAGCGCCGGAGTCACTGAAGATTAAGCTCGGGAAATTCGCCAAACAATCCGATAATCGACTGAGTGTTCGTTTATCGAACGGATTGTTGCTTCCCTAATGATCGTTCCCACGCTCCGCGTGGGAAC
>NZ_WBRZ01000230.1:0-8575 GCF_008923895.1 Pseudomonas sp. GXM4 | reverse complement strand
GGGATTATTCGGCGTTACCCAATGCCAGGCAGTTATCCAGCATGCGGTTGGAGAAGCCCCATTCGTTGTCGTACCAGGCCAGCACTTTCAGCAACTTGCCGCTGACCTTGGTGTGGTTGGCGTCGAAGATCGACGACAGCGGGTTGTGGTTGAAGTCGCTGGAAACCAGCGGCAAGGTGTTGTAACCGAGAATCTTCGAATGCTGGCTCGCCGCTTTCAGCAGGGCGTTGACTTCGTCGGCACTGGCTTCTTTCTTCAGTTGCACGGTGAGGTCGACCAGCGACACATTGATCACCGGTACGCGCACAGCCATGCCGGTCAGTTTGCCCGCCAGTTCCGGCAGCACCAGGCCTACCGCTTCGGCTGCGCCGGTCTTGCTCGGGATCATGTTTTGCGTGGCCGAGCGGGCACGGTACGGGTCGCTGTGATAAACGTCGGTGAGGTTCTGGTCGTTGGTGTAGGCGTGGATGGTGGTCATCAGGCCGCTTTCGATGCCCAGCTCGCGATGCAGCACCTGCGCCACTGGCGCGAGGCAGTTGGTGGTGCACGAAGCGTTGGAAATGATCTGGTGCGACTGACGCAGAATGTCGTGGTTGACGCCATAAACGACGGTGGCGTCGGCGCCTTTGGCCGGGGCAGAAATGATCACCTTGCGGGCGCCGGCGCTGATATGCGCGGCGGCTTTGGCACGGTCGGTGAACAGACCGGTGCATTCGAACACTACGTCGATTTTTTCAGCGGCCCACGGCAGGTCGGCCGGGTTGCGAATGGCGCTGACTGCGATGCGGTCGCCATTGACCGTCAGGCTTTCGTTGTCGTGCGCCACGTCGGCGTCGAAAGTGCCGTGGACGGTGTCGTATTTGAGCAGATGGGCATTGATCGAACTGTCACCCAGATCGTTGATCGCGACGATCTGCAGGTCTTGACGATAGCCTTGGGTATACAGTGCGCGCAGGACATTACGGCCGATGCGGCCGAAACCATTGATTGCAATTCGAAGAGTCATGGAACAGCGCCGCCGTCGTTTTGTTGTTGGAATTACAAGATTATTCGCATAAAAATAGAAAACAAGCCTTTTTAGTGGCAATATTTTGTTTTATCTACAACGAGTGACCTGAATCAACTGGTCCGAATGGTCAAAAAAGCCGTCTGTCATTCCAACAACAACGGCGTTTGATCAGCATAGACAATCAGGTCGCCACATCCGTTAGCCTGGAGTTCTACACATGCATCCCCGCGTTCTTGAGGTCACCGAACGGCTTATCGCCCGCAGCCGCGCCACGCGTCAGGCTTACCTTGCATTGATTCGCGGCGCCGCCACCGACGGCCCGATGCGCGGCAAGCTGCAATGCGCCAACTTCGCCCACGGCGTGGCCGGTTGCGGCACTGAAGACAAGCACAGCCTGCGGATGATGAACTCGGCGAACATCGCCATTGTGTCTTCCTATAACGACATGCTTTCGGCGCACCAGCCGTACGAAGTCTTTCCACAACAGATCAAGAATGCCCTGCGCGAGATCGGCTCGGTCGGCCAGTTCGCCGGCGGCACTCCGGCGATGTGCGATGGCGTGACCCAGGGCGAGCCGGGCATGGAGCTGAGCCTGCCGAGCCGCGAAGTGATCGCCATGTCGACCGCCGTGGCGCTGTCGCACAACATGTTCGACGGCGCGCTGATGCTCGGCATCTGCGACAAGATCGTTCCGGGCCTGATGATGGGTTCGCTGCGCTTCGGCCATCTGCCAACGATCTTCGTCCCGGGCGGGCCGATGGTTTCGGGGATTTCCAACAAGGAAAAAGCCGACGTCCGCCAGAAGTACGCCGAAGGCAAGGCCACCCGCGAAGAGCTGCTGGAATCGGAGATGAAGTCCTACCACAGCCCGGGCACCTGCACGTTCTACGGCACCGCCAACACCAACCAGTTGCTGATGGAAGTCATGGGCCTGCACCTGCCGGGCGCGTCTTTCGTCAACCCGAACACGCCGCTGCGCGACGCCCTGACCCGCGAAGCCGCGCATCAGGTCACGCGCCTGACCAAGCAGAACGGCAACTTCATGCCGATCGGCGAAATCGTCGACGAGAAGGCGCTGGTCAACTCCATCGTTGCCCTGCACGCCACCGGCGGCTCGACCAACCACACCCTGCACATGCCGGCCATCGCCATGGCCGCTGGCATTCAGCTGACCTGGCAGGACATGGCCGACCTTTCCGAAGTCGTCCCGACCCTGAGCCACGTCTACCCGAACGGCAAAGCCGACATCAACCACTTCCAGGCAGCGGGCGGCATGTCCTTCCTGATTCGCGAACTGCTCGGCGCCGGCCTGCTGCACGAAGACGTCAACACCGTGCTCGGCCATGGCCTGAGCCAGTACACCAAGGAGCCGTTCCTCGATAACGGTGAGCTGGTCTGGCGCGAAGGCCCGACCGACAGCCTCGACGAAAACATTCTGCGTCCGGTGTCCCGTGCGTTCTCGCAGGAGGGCGGCTTGCGGGTGATGGAAGGCAACCTCGGTCGCGGCGTGATGAAGGTTTCCGCCGTTGCGCTGGAGAACCAGATCGTCGAAGCACCGGCGATGGTGTTCCAGGATCAACAAGACCTGGCGGACGCATTCAAGGCCGGTCTGCTGGAGAAGGATTTTGTCGCCGTGATGCGCTTCCAGGGCCCGCGTTCCAACGGCATGCCCGAGCTGCACAAGATGACGCCGTTCCTCGGCGTATTGCAGGATCGCGGCTTCAAAGTGGCGCTGGTGACTGACGGGCGCATGTCCGGCGCGTCGGGGAAAATCCCCGCAGCGATTCACGTCAGCCCGGAAGCTTATGTCGGAGGCGCTTTGGCGCGCGTGCAAGAGGGCGATATCATCCGCGTCGATGGCGTCAAAGGCACCTTGGAACTGAAGGTCGACGCCGCCGAATTTGCAGCGCGCGAACCTGCCAAGGGCCTGTTGGGCAACAACATTGGCAGCGGCCGCGAGCTGTTTGGCTTCATGCGCATGGCCTTCAGCTCGGCGGAGCAGGGCGCCAGCGCCTTCACTTCTGCCCTGGAGACGCTTAATTGAAACTGGCTTTGGTCGGTGACATCGGAGGCACCAACGCGCGGTTCGCGTTGTGGCAAAACCAGCAACTGCAATCGGTTCAGGTGCTGGCCACGGCCGACTTTGCCAGCCCGGAAGAGGCAATCGCCTTGTACCTGAGCGGGCTCGGGCTGGCGCTGGGTTCGATCGGCTCGGTATGCCTGTCGGTGGCAGGTCCGGTGAGCGGCGATGAATTCAAATTCACCAACAATCACTGGCGGCTCAGCCGCAGCGCGTTCTGCAAGACCTTGCAGGTCGAGCAGTTGTTGCTGACCAACGACTTCTCGGCGATGGCGCTGGGCATGACCCGCTTGCAGCCCGGCGAATTCCGCGTGGTTTGCGAAGGCACGCCGGAGCCGTTGCGCCCGGCGGTGGTGATCGGCCCCGGCACTGGCCTGGGTGTCGGCACCTTGCTTGATCTCGGCGAAGGGCGCTTTGCCGCGTTGCCGGGCGAGGGTGGTCACGTCGACCTGCCGCTGAGCAGCCCGCGCGAGACGCAACTCTGGCAACACATCTACAACGAGATCGGCCATGTCAGCGCGGAAACCGCGTTGAGCGGCGGCGGCCTGCCGCGGCTGTACCGGGCGATCTGCGCGGTGGATGGCCATGAGCCAAAGCTGGAGACGCCGGAAGCGATCACCGCCGCCGGCCTGGCCGGTGACCCGATTGCCCTGGAAGTGCTCGAGCAATTCTGCTGCTGGCTCGGCCGCGTTGCCGGCAACAACGTGCTCACCACCGGCGCGCGCGGTGGCGTGTTCATCGTTGGCGGGGTGATTCCACGCTTCGCCGATTTCTTCCTCGCCAGCGGCTTCGCCCGCTGCTTCGCCGACAAGGGCTGCATGAGCGATTACTTCAAAGGCATCCCGGTCTGGCTGGTGACCGCGCCGTACTCCGGCCTCGTTGGCGCCGGTGTGGCGCTGGATCAAGCAACACCTGCATAGAGATCGTTCCCACGCTTCGCGTGGGAATGCCTCAAGGGACGCTCCGCGTCCAGTGACGCGGAGCGTCACGGGCTGCATTCCCACGCAGAGCATGGGAACGATCAACAGGCGACAAATTTTCCAGGTTCATCAGGCATAATCCGCCCCAACTCCAACAACAAGGATGCCTTCGAAGTGAGCTCAGTCAACAAGTCGATATTGTTGGTCGATGACGACCAGGAAATACGCGAGTTGCTGGAAACCTACCTGACCCGCGCCGGGTTTCAGGTGAGGGCCACCGCCGATGGTGCCGGTTTTCGTCAGGCGCTCAACGAGGCGCCGAGCGATCTGGTGATCCTCGATGTCATGCTGCCCGACGAAGATGGTTTCAGCCTGTGCCGCTGGGTGCGCCAGCATCCGCGTCAGGCGCAGGTGCCGATCATCATGCTGACCGCCAGCTCCGACGAAGCCGACCGGGTGATCGGTCTGGAACTTGGCGCTGATGACTACCTCGGCAAACCGTTCAGCCCGCGCGAACTGCAAGCGCGGATCAAGGCCCTGCTGCGTCGCGCACAATTCGCCCACGAACGCAGCGGCAGCGAAGTGCTGGTCTTCGACGACTGGCGCCTGGACACGGTCAGTCATCGGCTGTTCCACACCGACGGCGAGGAAGTGATTCTTTCCGGCGCCGATTTCGCCCTGCTGAAACTGTTCCTCGACCACCCGCAGCAAATCCTCGACCGCGACACCATCGGCAACGCCACCCGTGGCCGCGATCTGATGCCGCTCGATCGCATCGTCGACATGGCCGTCAGCCGTTTGCGCCAACGCCTGCGCGACACCGAAAAACCGCCACGCTTGATTCGCACCGTGCGTGGCAGCGGTTATCAGTTGGCAGCCAATGTGGTTGCCGGCAATGCTCACTGAGTCGCTACGCAAATTTGCCAACCGCATACCGGTGCCGCGCTCACTGCTCGGGCGGATGCTGCTGCTGACCCTGCTGGCGGTGCTGTTCGCGCAGACGCTGTCGAGCGTGATCTGGGTGTCGCAACTGCGCGCCACCCAGCTCGAAGGCCTCGTCACCAGCGCCCGTAGCCTGGCGCATTCGATGACCGCCAGCGTCAGCTATTTCCGTTCCCTGCCGGTGGCCTACCGACCGCTGGTGCTCGATCAATTGCGCAGCATGGGCGGCACCCGATTTGTCGTGACGCTCAATGACAAACCGCTGGGCATGGACGTGCTGCCGGTGACGCCCCGCAAGGCTGCGGTGATGCAAGCGGTGGACGAAGTGCTGCGCCAGTCTCTGGGCCATGACACGGATATTTCCGTGACCTTCGTCAGCCCCGAAGACCTGCGGATTTTCAACGCAGGGTTGAAACTTGATGAATTGCCGCGCTCCTGGGCGCATTACGCGCTGACCCTGGAGCCGGTGAATCCGCCGGTGCTGGTCACGCAGATTCAAATGGCCCCGGGCGAATGGCTGTACATCGCCTCGCTGCTGCCGGAGCCGTACACCAGTCTCGAAGAGCAAGGCCTGCCGGCGCAGCAGGTGTGGTTCATTGTCCTCACCAGCGGCTTTCTGTTGTTGTTCATCGGCCTGCTGGTGCACTGGCAGAGCCGGCCGCTCAAGCGCCTGGCGCGGGCGGCGCGGGATCTGTCGCTGGGCGCCGACGTCGAGCCGGTGGCGGAGGGCGGCGGCAGTGAAGTGGTGGAGGTGGGCCGAGCGTTCAATACCATGCGCGAACGCATCAGCCGCTACCTGACCGAACGCAGCCAGTTGTTCAGCGCGATTTCCCATGACTTGCGCACGCCGATCACCCGCCTGCGCTTGCGCGTCGAACTACTCGAAGACGAACAGCTGCAAGCCAAGTTCGGCCGCGATCTGGATGAGCTGGAGCTGCTGGTCAAAGGCGCGCTGCAATGCGTGAAAGACACCGACATCCACGAGAACATCGAGCCGGTGGATCTCAACCATGTCCTCGATTGCCTGGTCGAGCCGTATCTGGCGCCGAACGGCAATGGCCGCGTCACTCAGCATGGCCGCGCGCTGTCGGCGTATCCGGGCAAACCACTGGCGCTCAAGCGCTGCATCGGCAACCTGATCGACAACGCCTTGAAGTACGGGCAGAACGCGCACCTGCACATCGATGACGATGACAGCGCCTTCGTTTTGCATGTCGACGATGAAGGCCCGGGTGTGCCGCAGCAGCGGCTGGAGCAAGTGTTCGAGCCGCACTTCCGCCTGGCGGGGCAGCAGCAGGGCTACGGACTTGGTCTGGGCATTGCGCGCAACATTGCCCATAGCCATGGCGGCGAGGTGACGTTGCAGAACCTGCGTGAGGGTGGGTTGCGGGTGACGTTGCAGTTGCCTCGGTCTGTGGATTAACCCCGAAAAGCCCCTCACCCTAGCCCTCTCCCAGAGGGAGAGGGGACCGATTGGGGGATGCTTGAGAGATACGCCGACCTGAACGTGCAATATCGAATCCCAAATCGGTTCGGGGCATTACCCAATCCATAATCGACTCAGTGGTTCCAGGTCGACGGAGGACGCAAGACACCTCGGTCGGCCCCCTCTCCCTCCGGGAGAGGGTTGGGGTGAGGGTGCTTTTGCTCTTCTCTTTTGTCACGAGCCAGTGACAAACCCCGTCCCCTTCGTTACAAGCCCGCCCCGGCCCGTTGTTTAGACTGCCCGCAGTCCTAACAACAAAAAAGGGTCACGCCATGGACACCTTTCACCCAGACTTCAGCAGTTGGCTGAACGCCCCTGCCCACCAGCAATGGCTAGCCGCCGAAGGCCTGCGTCTGCTGGATTTCGCCAAGGCATCACGACTGCCCGAAGGCTTCGGCAACCTCGACGAGCGCGGCCGTCTGCCGGCGCACGCGCAAGCCGAAACCATGAACACCGCGCGCATGACCCACAGTTTCGCCATGGCGCACATTCAGGGCCTGCCGGGGTTTGCCGAGCTGGTCGACCACGGTATCGCCGCGTTGCGCGGGCCACTGCGTGATGCGTTGCACGGCGGCTGGTTTGCGGTTGCCGGACACCGCGACGACAACACCGGCAAGAACGCCTATCTGCACGCCTTTGTCGCGCTCGCCGCCAGCTCCGCCGTGGTCGCACAACGGCCCGGCGCTCAAGCTTTGCTCGATGACGCCATCGACATCATCGACACTTATTTCTGGAGCGAAGAAGAGGGCGCCATGCGCGAATTCTTCAATCGCGACTGGAGCGAAGAAGAAGCCTATCGCGGCGCCAACAGCAACATGCACGCGACCGAAGCATTCCTCGCGCTGGCCGATGTCACCGAAGATCCGCGCTGGCTGGTGCGCGCCCAGCGCATCGTCGAACGAGTGATCCATGGTCACGCTGCAGCCAACGACTACATGGTCATCGAACACTTCGATCGCGACTGGCAACCGCTGCGCGAATACAACCACGACAATCCGGCTGACGGTTTTCGTCCTTACGGCACCACGCCGGGCCACGGTTTCGAGTGGGCGCGCTTGCTCCTGCATCTTGAAGCCGCGCGGGTGCAGGCCGGCATGCTTACGCCGGGCTGGCTGGCGACTGATGCGCAAAAACTCTTCGAAAACAATTGCCGCCACGGCTGGAATGTCGATGGCGCACCGGGCATTGTCTACACCCTCGACTGGCACAACAAAGCCGTGGTCCGCCATCGCCTGCACTGGACGCATGCCGAAGCCAGCGCCGCCGCCAGTGCCTTGCTCAAACGCACCGGCGACGTGCAATACGAAACCTGGTACCGACTGTTCTGGGAGTTCTGTGAGACGAATTTCATCGACCGTTGCCACGGCAGCTGGCATCACGAACTCAATCCGCAGAATGTGCCGAGTGCCGATATCTGGCCGGGCAAGCCCGATCTGTATCACGCCTGGCAGGCTGTGCTGATTCCGCGATTGCCGCTGGCGCCGAGCATGGCCACGGCTTTGGCGCAGTTGTCCCGGCCTGTTCCTGTGTAACCATGTCGTGACATTTACGCGTCCCTTCGTTACCTGCGAAGCGAAACGCTCTGTTTAAACTCCGTGCAGCGCAAGCACCAGACTTGCAATGCATAACAACAAGAAAGGTACATCTCGAATGAATGCGATTTCTCGCCTCGCTACTGTCATTTCTGTCGCCTCCCTGTTCCCGCTCGCAATCCTGCCGCTCAGTGTCTCCGCCGCCGATTCCAAAGGCTCGGTCGAAGTCGTGCACTGGTGGACTTCCGGTGGCGAAAAAGCCGCTGTCGATGTGCTCAAGGCCCAAGTCGAAAAAGACGGTTTCACCTGGAAGGACGGCGCCGTTGCCGGTGGTGGCGGTGCGACTGCCATGACCGTGCTGAAAAGCCGTGCCGTTGCCGGCAACCCGCCAGGCGTAGCGCAGATCAAAGGCCCGGACATCCAGGAATGGGCGTCGACCGGCCTGCTCGACACTGACGTTTTGAAAGACGTCGCCAAGGCGGAAAAGTGGGACAGCCTGCTCGACAAGAAAGTCTCCGATACCGTGAAGTACGACGGTGATTACGTGGCCGTGCCGGTGAACATTCACCGCGTGAACTGGCTGTGGATCAACCCGGAAGTCTTCAA
>NZ_WBRZ01000023.1:0-38283 GCF_008923895.1 Pseudomonas sp. GXM4 | reverse complement strand
ATCTCAACAGCAGCGCAGATCCCCTGTGGGAGCGAGCCTGCTCGCGAAGAACGATAACGCGGTCTGAAACCTAGTGACCATTCCCCGAATGCCCACCCGCCTGTGCAGCCCCCGGCGCTTTGCCAGCCTCGGCTTTGCGCCCGCCTTCAATCTCGGCAACCGGTGCTTTCTGCGCCTCCTTGCCCAACTGCTCCAGCGCCTGCAGATTGCTTTTACGCACCGCCTCGACAAAACCCTGATACGGCAGGTCTGTAACCCCGACCAGACCGAAATGGCCGTTCTCGCCATCGAGCAGGCGCCCGGTCACCGGTTGGTCGAGATACTGGAACCAGTGCACGCCGACAATCGACGGTTCGCTCAGCGCCTGTTTGAGGAAGTTGGCATAAGCCGGACCGCGATCTTCTTCCTTGGCCAATTGCGTCACGCCGCCCCAGAACGGGCCCCGGTCGGCCGAGCCGAAGTTGAATTCAGTGATCAGCACCGGTTTGTCCAGCGCTGCCAGCGCGGCGAAGTCGTAGCCTTCCTGCGGCTTGAGCGTGTACATGTTGAAGCTCAACACATCGCAATACTGTGCGCAGGACGCCACGGCTTCAGGCGTACTGATGGCGAAACGACCGCCCAGGAGCATCTGGTTCGGCGCGTGCCATTTCAGCGAATCGGAAATGGTCTTGAAATAGGTATCGGCGAAGACCTTCTGGAAGTATTTGAAATCCGCTTCGATCTCCGGATGCTCCGGGTTCGGCAGTGGCGGCACGAAGCCCGGATCTTCCATCAACTCCCACGCCGGCAATTCGATGCCCCAGGCTTTGGACAGCCCGGCCTGATTGCGGTATTTGTCGCGCAATTGCTTGAGAAAGGCGCGTTTGGCCGGCACGTCGGTGGTCATTTTCAACGTGCCGTAGGCCAGCGCGTAGCGAGCCTTTGGATCGTCGCCAGGGCCAGCCCAGGCCAGTTCGTTGTCGGCGTAATAACCGATCAGCCACGGATCGTCACGGTGATCGCGGGCGGCAATGGCCACGGCACGCTCGGTGGCCATGGCGAAACGCGGATCGAACGGATCCGGCATGCCGCCCCACCAATCGCTGCCGGTGCTGATGCTGGTGTAATCGCCGACGATCGACAGCGGCAAGGTGTACGGTACGCGCTCAGCATCCGCCAGCGACGGCGCGCTCCAGTTGCCCACTGTGTTGAAGCCCCAGGCTTGCAGCCGATCGAGGGTGTGCCGGGTCCAGCGTTCTTCATCAATAGTGGCTTTGCACGGGGCGGTTTCCTCGCTGGACGCTTGCACCGCATCGGTCTGCGCCGCTTCGGCAATACCCGATTTTGGCTCGGCAGGCACCGCTGCGGTTTCAGCGGCCTGCACCGAGCTGGCCTCAGCCGCGCCCGCCTTCGCCGCTTCGGCAATCCCGGCCTTGTTGTCGCTGTCCGCCTTGCACGGTTCGCCGTACAGGCGTTGCAGATTGGCGCCATAGAAGTCGTACCAGCGGCCGTTGCCGTAGCCACGGCCCTGATCGGCACCGTTGCCGCCACGGTTGTCGCCCTCGCCGAAATGCGCGGCCAGCGGGTCGTCGTTCTTCGGCAACGATTCGAACATGTACTCACGACCAGCCACGTAGGTCTGGTTGACTTGCGGGCTGACGGTGTTGACGCCCAGCGAATAGAACGGGTGGCCTTCAGGGGTCACCAGATACCAGCGGCCATCACGTTTTTCCGTGCGGAAGAAGCCGCTGGCCTTGAACGCCGGGCCTTTGTTCCAGCCGCCGAACTTGTCCAGCGAAGCCTTTTCACGCTCGGCCAGCCACGTATTCAGCTGTTGCTGCTCTTTGCTGGCGGCGCTTTTCAGTTGTTCGTCGCTGCTGACTTTTTCCGGCCATTTACTACGGGTTGACTGACCGTAGGCGTCGACCAGATTGCCGTACACCGCCCGCGTCACCGATTCGCCGTCCTGCACGCCGAACCGCTCGAGCAACAGGCTCTGCGCAACTTTCGGCTGATCCAGCGACAGACTCACCGAAACCACTTGGCTGCGGTCGATCTCGCCCGTGCTGCTGGCCAGCAGGATGCGTTGGCCATCGACGGTCATCGGCATCGGTGGCCCGGCTTTCATGCCTTGGCTCAGCGGCGTCGAAGCCACCAGCGGCACCAGCAAGGTCTGCGCGGGGCCGGCCGGCAGATCGACGCGGCTGACCAGGGTGCGGCCATCGTTGCTCTGGATCTGCACATAAACCGTCACCGCCCAGTTCATCGCACTCTGCAGACGCAAAGTCATCATGCCGGACTGCGACCAGTCCCAAGCACCGGTCTGTGGGGTCAGGCGCAAGGTCGGCCGGGCGACCGGGTTGAACGTCACCCGGCGCAGCACTTCACCTTCGGCGGTCTGTTCGGCGTTGGCCTGGGGCAGGTCGGCGTTTTCCGTGACGACCTTGACCACGTCGGCCGGGCGCACGAAGTTGAACAGCGTCTGCTGACCGGCAGGGGCCGCCAGCAACGGCGCGGCAAAGATCAAGGCGAAAACAGCGGGCAACGAACGGCGGATCATAAGAACGGAGTTCTCCCTAACGACCAGTCAAGGCCAGTGGAAAAGCGGTGGCAGAGAGATAGACAACGCGGCGGGCCAATCGGCCCACCCGTGTCTCAGGATATTTCACGACGGAAAGGAGGCAACGCATTGAGGATCGCCTTGCCGTAGCGCTGGGTGACCAGACGCCGGTCGAGCAAGGTGATGGTGCCGCGGTCTTCTTCGGTGCGCAGCAGACGCCCGCAGGCCTGAACCAGTTTCAGCGAGGCATCGGGCACGGAGATTTCCATGAACGGATTGCCGCCACGCGCCTCGATCCACTCCGACAACGCAGCTTCGACCGGATCGTCGGGCACCGAGAATGGAATTTTGGCGATCACCACGTGCTCGCAGTAGGCACCCGGCAAATCGACACCCTCGGCGAAACTGGCCAGCCCGAACAGCACGCTGGAATCACCGCCATCGACCCGCGCCTTGTGCTTGTTGAGGGTTTCCTGTTTCGACAGGTTGCCCTGAATGAACACTTGCTTGCGCCAGTCGCGGTCGAGACCGTCGAACACGTCCTGCATTTGCTTGCGCGAGGAGAACAGCACCAGCGTGCCACGCGACCCTTCGACCAGATCGGGCAGTTCACGGATGATCGCCGCCGTATGGGCAGCGGCATCGCGCGGGTCGGCCTTCAGGTCCGGCACGCGCAGCACGCCGGCATCGGCATGATGGAACGGGCTCGGCACCACCGCTGTGACAGCTTTTTTCGGCAGACCGGCGCGCATGCGGAAACGGTCGAAAGTGCCCAGCGCCGTCAGCGTCGCCGAGGTCACCAGGCAGCCGTAAGCGACATTCCACAAACTGCGACGCAAGGTTTCCGCCGCCAGAATCGGGCTGGCGTTGACCTCGATGTCGAACAGCGAACCGCTTTCGGCCAGGGTCAGCCAGCGCGCCATCGGCGGGCTGTCTTCCGGGTCTTCGGCGGTGAACGCGGTCCACAATTCCCAGTTGCCGGAAGCGCGGGACAGCAGGCTGCCGAACAGCGGATACCATTCTTCGGCCTGATTGCTGGCGATGCCGATATTGACCTCACCGTCCATGCCTTCCTTGAGCAGGTCGGTCAGGCGCTGGAACAGGTCGTTAAGGCGCGAATAGCCTTTTTTCAGCTCGATGCCCATCTCGCGCATGTCCTCGGGAATCACCCCGCCGACAAAGCGATGTCGCGGACGTTCGCGGCCTTCGACGTCTTCGCCGGGTTTGAAATCGGCGATCTGCTCGCAGGCGGTGAACATGAACTGCTGTTGGGTCTTGATCTCCCGCGCCAGCTCGGGCACCTGCTCGATCAGCTTGCCGAGATCGCCCGGCAACGGATGCTGCGCGAGCAATTTGGTCAGGTTCTTGGCAGTGGTTTCCAGCCAGTCGGCGGTGGAGCGCAGGCGCGTGTAATGAGCGAAGTGGCCGATGGCCTTGTCCGGCAAATGGTGACCTTCGTCGAACACGTAAATGGTGTCGCGCGGGTCCGGCAGCACGGCGCCGCCGCCCAGTGCCAGATCCGCCAGGACCATGTCGTGGTTGGTGACGATCACGTCAACCTTGCCCATGCCCTCGCGAGCCTTGTAGAAGGCGCACTGGCCGAAGTTCGGGCAATGACGGTTGGTGCACTGGCTGTGGTCGGTGGTCAGGCGCGCCCAGTCGGCGTCTTCCAGCGCGTTAGGCCAGCTGTCGCGGTCGCCGTCCCATTTATTGCCGGCGAGCTTTTCGATCATGCTGGTGAACAGCTTTTGACTGGCCTCGTCGACTTCGATCTTGAAGCCTTCTTCCTCGAACAACTGAGCGGTGGCGGTTTGCGCGTGGCCTTCCTGCAAGAGCATGTCGAGCTTGGACAGGCACATGTAGCGGCCACGGCCCTTGGCCAGGGCGAAACTGAAATTCAGCCCGCTGTTGCGCATCAAGTCAGGCAGATCCTTGTAGACGATCTGCTCTTGCAGGGCGACGGTCGCGGTGGCTATCACCAGACGCTTGCCGGCCAGTTTCGCCGTAGGGATCGCCGCCAGGCTGTAGGCCACCGTTTTGCCGGTACCGGTGCCGGCTTCCACCGCGACGATCGCGGGGTCGCCACTGCGCCGGCCTTCGTCATCGGTGTCGATATCCCCGAGGACCTTGGCGATTTCGGCGATCATCAGGCGCTGGCCGTAACGCGGCTTGAGGCTCTTGGCCTCTAGAAAACGCGAATAGGCGCCCTGGATCGTGGTTTTGAGTTCAGTGCTGATCATTGAGTGTCGGGCGCTGGAAACGCTGGATAAATTTTCAGTAGTTTGGTTCGGCGGCTATCATACCTGCCTAATCGATCCTGCGCAGAACGGAGTGCCCGAATGACACCTTTTAGCCTCGTTTACCCCCTGCATGTCCTTGCCGCTCTGGTGTGGGTCGGCGGCATGTTTTTCGCCTGGATGGTCTTGCGCCCTGCGGCTGTGAAGGCTCTGGACGGCCCCGCTCGCCTGACCCTGTGGGTGGAAGTGTTTCAAGGCTTTTTCCGTTGGGTCTGGGTCGCCGTGATCCTGCTGCCGATCAGCGGCGTGGGCATGTTGCATCTACAGCAGGTCGGCTTCGAGACCGCGCCGAAGTATGTGCAGGTGATGATCGGTTTGTATGTGGTGATGACGGCACTGTTCATCCGCATTCAAGGGCTGATGCTGCCGGAGTTGCGCAAGGCGGTTGAGGCGAAGGATTGGCCGGCGGGTGCGGCGGTGCTGGGGCGGATTCGCCGGGTGGTGGGGCTCAATCTGCTGGTCGGGTTGGTGTTGGTGGCGGTGGCGGCGGCGAGACCGATGCTCTGAATCGCACTCTTGTTCTGCTGTGAACACAGTTGTGGCGAGGGGATTTATCCCCGCTGGGTCGCGAAGCGGCCCCGCTCTAAAAATCAAAAGCGGGACTGCTACGCAGCCCAACGGGGCGGTGCGACGTTTCGCTAAATCCCCTCGCCACATAATTTCACTCACCAAAGATCTTCACTCACCAAAGCATTTTATTGATCAGAGAGTGGGTCGCAGTTTTAGAGCCGTTGCACGGTAACCGAACCCGCCGCCCCCACCGGCCCAGGCTGACCATCCGCGCCGGCCTTGCCGTTCTTGCCGCCGTCAGCGCGGTACACCAGGCAGCCCTTGGACTTGCCACCCTTGCCCGCCTTGCCGCCAACACCCGCCGGGCCACCGGCACCGCCAGCCACGTTGACCTTGATCAGCTCGGCCGGGAAATCCCGTGGTACGGCGAGTCGCACCAGCGCACCCGGCGCGCCTGGCTGGCCATCGCTGCCGTCACTGCCATCGGCGCCGTGGCCGGCCGATCCATAGGTGCAGCCCGGGTCTTCACCGTTGCCGCCGTCGAGGCCGACGAAACCCGGCGCGCCCCTGCCGCCACGGGCATCGACCGTCAGTTGCGGCGCGCTCAGGGCCTGGAATTGCAGATTCAGATTGCGCCCGGCCCGGGCCGCTTTTTCATAAGTGCCGGGGGCGCCGCGCGCGGTGATCTGGCTGCCCTCGCTCAACTCAGCGCGCTTGACCTTCACTTCCAGCGCTTGTTCAGCCGGAACGATAGCAATACGTGCTTCATGGCCCAGGCGCAGTTCATCAATGTTCAATTCAGTCACGTTGGACGGGATCAGCAAGGTGCCGTAATCGGCGACTTCCAGTTTCTCCAGTTGCAGCGTGCTGGTGGTGTTGGGCAAGCGCATCAAAGAATTGCTTTGCACGTTGACCACCTGAGCGCAGGCCAGTGGACTGATGAATGCAGCGAGCAGGCAGAGTTTACGCATGGGAAGAAGCCTCCGGAGCGGCCGGGGCCGGGATGGTTTGCAGGTGGAAAACGCCGAACAACAGGATGCGGCCACGATCACGCCAAGGGTGCGGACGGCCCTTGAGGCTGCGGTTGCACAGCAGCACTTCGAGTAGATGAATCAGCAACAACAGAGCGCCGGCCAGATTGACCAGCAGATGCAGCGGATGAACAAACGGCACCAGTTGATTGGCCAGTACCACGCAGCAGAACAGCAGGGTCAGCAAACGCCCCAGCCCCCAGAACACCTTCATACGCTCCCCCGTGTTGCGAATTATTCTTTGCACGCACAGTACCGGCTTCTGCGGGGGATAAGCCAGAGGGAAAAATGAAATTTGTGCAAACGCTGATGAAATGGCTGCCGGGGCGACGATCTCGACCCGGCAGCTCTAGCCTGCGTACTACAGACGCTTTCTATCGATTGATGTGCAGCTCGACCCGGCGATTTTCCGCGCGGCCTTCATCGCTGGCGTTATCGGCGACCGGCTCACTTTCGCCTCGGCCCTCGCTGGTGAGCTTGTTCGGCGCCAGGCCCTGACTGAGCAAGTACGCGGCAACACTGCTCGCGCGCCGCTCTGACAAAGCCTGGTTATAGGCGTCGGAGCCCTTGCTGTCGGTATGCCCGATGACTTTGATGCTGACCACGTCGGCATTGCGCAGCTTGTCCATCAAGGTGTCGAGCTGGGCTTTGGCCGCCGGGGTCAGATCGGACTTGTCGAAATCGAACAGCACGTTGCCGGCATCGCTCAAGGTGATCACTTCGGTTTGCGGCGCCGGTTCGACCGGTTTGACTGCCGCCGGATATTGCGGCAGCGGGCAGCCACGGTGATCGACTTCGGTATTTTCCGGTGTGTCCGGGCAGCGGTCGCGGCGGTCGAAAACGCCGTCGCTGTCCTCGTCGCCATCCTGGGCGTAACAGATCAGCCCGCCGGTGACGATACCCAATGCCGCGCCGCCACCGGCCCAGCCGGCGCTTTCAATGGCGCCAAGACCGCCGCCGACCAGGCCGCCAAGCAGGCTGCAGATTGGCCACGTACGTTGATTGAGGGGGGCGGTGCCATCGCTGTGAGTGGCACAACCGGTGAGCAAGCTGCCTAGCAGCAGCACCGGCAAGACGGACCTTGAGAAAACACGCATTTGTGAACGCTCCTGTGTACCGGCCCATACCGGTTACACAGGAGTAAAGACCCGCATCCGCGACTGCACAAGCCGCGGATGCGAGAGGGGCTAGCGGACGATTTTGATTTCGGTGCGACGGTTCTGCGCACGACCATCAGCCGACTTGTTGTCAGCCACAGGCTGGCTTTCACCAAGGCCCGACACCGAAACGAAGCTGGCACGTGGCACGCCCTGCTGGATCAGGTATTCCACCACCGAATGCGCACGACGATCCGACAGTTTCTTGTTGTAGGCATCGCTGCCGACACTGTCGGTGTGACCGGTCACGGTCAGTTGCGCGGTAGAGGATTCCTGTTTCAGGCGATCGGCGACCTTGTCCAGCACTTGCTTGTCGGGGCCGGTCAGCGTGGCTTTGTCGAACTCGAAATGCACATCACGAATGACGATGGTTTCTTCCTTGACCACAACCGCTTCTTCGACCACTGGCGCAGGCGTCGGTGGCGGGCAACCGTCAGCATCGACCTGCACGCCTTTTGGCGTGCCCGGGCACTTGTCGCGACTGTCCGGCACACCATCGCCGTCTTCATCACCATCACCGTGCACCCAGCAATAGGCCGCTGCCGTACCGCCGACAATCAGTGCACCATAACCGGCCCACGAAGCGCTTTCCGTCGCGCCGAGACCGGCACCGACCACACCACCGACCGCCGCACAGGTCGGCCAGTCGGTTTTCTGCAAACCTGCACAACCAGTCAACACACTGGTTAGCAGAACCAAGGGTAATGCTGTCCGAACTATGCTCATCTAGTTTTCTCCTGAGGGATCGGCTTAAAACCGATTCAGGGAGTAAAGACCGGAGTTTTAATCTCCGCCAGCAATAGGCCACCGCTGTTTGCGACCGTGTTCACAGGGGTTTGCCTCTTTTGGCGAAAACCGCCGCCACCGGGCGCTTTGCCGACGCGGTCTGGCAGGCTAGTCTTGGCGGTCTGACTGAGGAGCTTCGATGAACGCCGCCATTTCTTCGCGCACGCCACAACAGGCGTTGGCCGCTTTGCTGGATCGCTACGCCCCGGCCCGTCTGCTGCTGATCGGCGCCAGCGAGTTTCCCGCCTTGAGCGCTTTCAAGGACGCGCATCCAGACACCGTGGTCGCCCATGCCGCACCCGGCGCACTGCCGGCTGAGCTGGCTGCGCAACGCTTCGATCTGGCGCTGGTAGTCGATTGCCTGGAACATTTGCCCAAGCGCGACGGCCTGAATCTGTTGGGCGGCATCCGCAATCTCAACGCCAGTCGTATCGCGGTGCTGGCGGATCTGGCCGCCAGTGGCTGGCAGGAAACCGATTTCTATTCGCTGGCACTGCAGGCCAGCGAGCGTTTTCAGCGCGACGCGCAGGTGCTGACCCTGTTCACCTACGATCTGCTTGACTACAAACAAGTCCCCGACTGGCTCAATTCACGCTTCTGGGCCAATCCGGAAAACTTCGGGAAATACTGGTGGTAATGCAATGAGTACAGCCATTTGCCCTTGCGGCAGCGGCAATCTGCTGGATGCCTGCTGCGGCCCTTATCACGACGGCCACCCGGCGCCTTGCGCCGCAGCCCTGATGCGCTCGCGCTACAGCGCTTATGTGCTGGGGCTGGTCGATTATCTGGTAGCGACTACCCTGCCCGCGCAGCAGGCGGGACTGAACCGACAATCGATCAGCGACTGGAGTGCGCAAAGCACCTGGCTCGGCCTTGAGGTGGAAAGCTCGGAGGTGTTCGGCGGCCAGCCGGAACACGCTTTTGTGACCTTCACCGCACGCTGGCATGACAGCCAGGGCGAGCACAGCCATCGCGAGCGCTCCTCGTTCGTGCAGAACGGCGGGCGCTGGTACTTCATCGATCCGACGGTGCAGATGAAGCTGGGGCGCAATGACGGCTGCCCGTGTGGCAGCGGGCAGAAGTTCAAGAAGTGTTGTTCGGGTTATTTCGGCGCTTGAGCTGAAGATCAAAAGATCGTCCGATCGCGGCCCGAGCCTTCGGCCGCTCCTACACGGGATTAGCCGAAGGCTGAAATCTTTTAAGGTCTAGACTGGGCACAAAGGGAGTCAATTTCATGCTCGGTCGTCGGCGCACACTATATTTTCTGCTGTTGATGCTGATCGTAAACCTCGGCGGCTGTGCCTCGTGGTTCAGCGACGACAGCGTCGAGCCCGCCGTGCATCTGGTGAAAGTCGAGGTGGTGCGGGCCAAACTGCTCGAACAGAAATTCATCCTGCACTTTCGCGTCGACAATCCCAACGACAGCGACCTGACCGTGCGCGGCCTCGAATACCGGATTCACTTGGCCGACATGCTGCTCACCGAAGGCGAGCATGAGCACTGGTTTACCGTGGGGCCCAAGCGCAGCGCTTACTTCAAAGTGCCGATCCGCACCAACCTGTGGCCGAAGGTCAAACAGGTGGTGAAACTGCTGAAAAATCCGAACCAGCAGATTCCCTATCGATTGCAGGGGGAAATGGAAACCGGTTTATTCATCGCCCACTACGTGCACCTTGAGCGCAATGGCGTGATAATCCCCGCCGATCTAACTCCGGAGTGACCTCGATGACCCAGCAACCCCATGTCCATGGCCCTGACTGCAACCACGATCATGACCACCATCACGATCACGACCATGGCCATGTCCACGGCCCGAACTGCGGCCACGCCCACCAGGAACCGGTACGAAACGCCCTGAAAGACGTCGGCCGCAACGACCCTTGCCCATGCGGCAACGGCAAGAAATTCAAGAAGTGCCACGGCGCTTGATGTCACTGGCGAAGGTCTTCTTCGCCTGACACACCGCTTTCGCGAGCAGGCTCGCTCCCACAGTTGATCTGCACTCAACACTTTTTTGTGAACCTGCGCAGCCCCTGTGGGAGCTGGCTTGCCAGCGATAGGGCGGCACATCCCTGCATTGATGTCGCCTGATTCACCGCAATCGCTGGCAAGCCAGCTCCCACAGGTTTATCAGTTGACTGTCAGAATCAGCGCAGCACTGACCACCGTCGCATACTCCCCATGCAGATTGCCCAGCGACATCCCGTGCACCTCTTCAGCGGTACGCGGTGTGCCGAAATAATCGGCCTTGTCGAAGGTAAAACATGCATCCTCCGCCACCCATGTGTCGAAACCAAGGTTACCCGCAGTGCGCGCCGATGATTCCACCGAGTTGTTTGTTGCCACGCCGACAATGAGCACCTGACCAATCCCCGCCTCGCGCAACTGCCGTTCCAGCCCCGTCGCACAGAACGCATCGGGCACCTGTTTCTGGATCAGCCATTCCCCGCCCTGAGGGACAAAACGCTCTTGAAACTCGACTCCGTCCTGCTCCGGCCAGAACACCGAATCAGGCGAGTGCGACAAATGCTGCACGTGAATCACCGGGCGCCCGCCGCGCCGCCACAGCGCCAATAACTCAAGCATTCGCTCTTCGGCCTGAGGATTATTCCGCCGCCCCAGACGCGGGTGCAGAATGCCTTTCTGCTGGTCGATGATGATCAGCGCAGCGTTGCTTTGAAGCTCCATAGCGATCTTTCTCCTGACAGGTCTCCGGACTCATTCCGCAGTTCAACATCAGCGCTTTCCCACAAGCAACTGTCACGCCTCTGACCGATCAGCCGACAACTGCATAAATAACCACTCGCCCCGCTTGCGCGGCCCTCGCGCCGTCACTAACGTAGCGGCTTTATTGCGCCCCCAGCCTTATACCCCCGCAGGAGCTTCGCCATGGCCTCGCCAGCCCTTACACATTTTCTTCCCCGGTTCGGCGTTGCCGCAGCAGTGGCCGGTGTTCTCGGCCTGTCCGGTTGCCAGACCTGGAACGCCCAGGACAGCCTGCCGCCGACCTCCGGCGTGCAACCGCTCAAGGGCCTGGCGCAGAACGTTTCGGTGCGGCGCAATGCGATGGGCATGCCGCTGATCGAGAGCAACAGCTTCCATGACGCGCTGTTCAGTCTCGGTTACGTCCACGCCAGCGACCGTATCAATCAGATGGTCACCCTGCGCCTGTTGGCCCAGGGCCGGCTGGCGGAAATGTCCGGCGCGTCGATGCTCGATGCCGACCGCTACATGCGCGCGGTCAATCTGAAGAAGAGCGCCGGCGAGCTGTACAAGGCCTCGTCGCCACGGCTCAAGCGCTTCTTCGAGGTATATGCACGGGGCGTCAACGCCTACCTGTTCCGCTACGCCGACAAATTGCCGGGCGATCTCGCCGCCAGCGGTTACAAGCCGGAATACTGGAAACCGGAAGATTCAGCGCTGATTTTCGCCCTGCTGAATTTCAGCCAGTCGGCCAACCTGCCGGAGGAAATCCAGTCGCTGGTGCTCGCGCAAACCGTGACCACTGACAAACTCGCCTGGCTGAGCCCGTCGGCGCCTGATGAAAACCTGCCAGTGGCTGAAGCCGACAAACTGCAAGGCCTCAAGCTCAACGGGCAGATTCCGGGGCTGACCGAACTGAGCAGCGCCAGCCAGCAACTGTCGGCGCTGAACCTGCTCGCCACACCGACTGCGAACAACTGGGCGATTGCCCCGCAACGCAGCCGCAGCGGCAAGAGCCTGCTGGCCAGCGATGCGCACGGGCCGCTGGCCGCGCCGTCGCTGTGGAGTTTCGTGCAGATACGTGCGCCGAAATATCAGGCCGCCGGCGTCACGGTTGCCGGTCTGCCGATGGTGCTCGGCGGCTTCAACGGCAAAGTGGCGTGGAGCATGACCAGCGTGCTCGGCGATAACCAGGATCTGTTTCTCGAGAAAATCCGCCGTCAGGGCAGCAGCCTCACTTACGAAGTCAACGGCAAATGGCAGCCGCTGGGCGTGCGCAACGAAACCTACTTCGTCAAAGGCCAGCGGCCGATTCGTGAAGCCGTGTACGAAACCCGCCACGGCGCGCTGCTCAACAGTGCCCAGGCAGCGGCGCAAGGCAGCGGTTTCGGCCTCGCCCTGCAGACGCCAAGCTTCACCGACGACAAAACCCTGGATGCCTTTTTCGATCTGACCCGCGCGCAGAACGTCGAGCGCGCCTCGGACGCCAGCCGCGAAATCCGCGCCATCACCTTCAATCTGGTCTTTGCCGATGCGAGCAATATCGGCTGGCAAGTCACCGGGCGCTTCCCCAACCGTCGCGAAGGCGAAGGCCTGCTGCCCTCGCCGGGCTGGGACGGTCGCTACGACTGGGACGGTTACGCCGACCCGATGCTGCACCCCTACGATCAGGACCCGGCACAAGGCTGGCTGGGCACCGCCAACCAGCGGGTGATTCCCGACGGCTACGGCATGCAGTTGTCGAAATCCTGGGCGGCACCGGAGCGCGGCGAACGCCTGGCGGAAATGGCCGGCAGCGGCAAGCACGACAGCCGCAGCGTGATCGCCATGCAGTACGACCAGACCACCACCTTCGCCGCCAAGCTGAAAAAAGTCTTTGAAGCACCGGGTATGAAGCAACCGCTGAAACAGGCGATCGACGCCCTGCCGGAAGCCGAGCGCAGCAAGGCGCGCGAAGCCTTCATGCGCTTGATGGCGTTCGACGGAAAGCTCAGCCCGACCTCGGCGGATGCGGCGATCTACGAACTGTTTCTGCAGGAAAGCATGAAGCAGATCTTCCTCGATGAACTGGGCCCTGAGTCGAGCCCGGCGTGGAAGGCCTTTGTCGCCAATGGCGATCTGTCCTACGCGGCGCAGGCCGATCATCTCTTGGGACGTGAGGACAGTCCGTTCTGGGATGACCTGCGCACGCCGCAGAAAGAAGACAAAGCGGTGATTCTCGCCCGCAGTCTCGCTGCAGCGATTACAGCGGGCTACAGCCAGTTGGGCGGCGATCATCGCGCCTGGCAGTGGGGCAAATTGCACAGCTATGCGTGGAAAAACAGCAACGGTCAGACTGTACGCGGGCCGCTGGCAGCCGGTGGCGATCACACCACGCTGAACAGCTCGGCGTTTGCCTGGGGCCAGGACTTCGTCAGCACGCGCGCGCCGTCGATGCGTTTTATCGTCGACTTCGGCCAGAGCGAGCCGCTGATGGCGCAGAACGGTACGGGGCAGTCGGGCAATCCACTGAGTCCGAATTACCTGAACGGGATCGATGCGTGGCTGAAAGGTCAGTACATCGGCCTGCCGATGCAGCCGCAGAACTTTGATCGGGTGTATGGCAAGGCGCGCTTGACCCTCACCCCCGGAAAATAGAGCAAAGATCAACAGCCCCTCACCCTAGCCCTCTCCCGGAGGGAGAGGGGACTGATTGGGGGATGCTTGGGTCTTGCGCCGACCTGAAAGAGAGATGGTGAATCCAACATTGGATCAGGCTCAAGGCTGTGCCGGATCCATATTCAACTCGGTCCCCCCAGGTCGATGTACCTCACCAGACACCTCGGTCGGCCCCCTCTCCCTCTGGGAGAGGGCTGGGGTGAGGGTCGCCCTTAAAAGCCGATCGAACTTCCAGCCTCACGCCCGCCTCATAGCTAACAAGCCCCCCATTCCGGTCACGACATGGATCTTGTTATTGCCCGACCTGAAGGTCTCTACTGCCCCGCCGGTGATTTTTATATCGATCCGTGGCGGCCGGTCGAGCGTTCGGTGATCACCCATGCCCATGGCGATCACGCGCGCACCGGTAATCAGCACTACCTGTCGAGCAGCGCCAGCGCCGGGATTCTGCGCGCGCGTCTGGGTCAGGACATCCAGTTGCAAACCCTTGATTACGGCCAACGCCTGACACACCACGGCGTGACCTTGAGTTTTCACCCGGCCGGGCATGTCCTCGGTTCGGCGCAGGTGCGCCTGGAATACGGCGGCGAAGTCTGGGTCGCATCGGGCGATTACAAGGTCGAGCCGGATGGCACCTGCACGCCATTCGAACCGGTGCGCTGCCACACGTTCATCACCGAATCGACCTTCGGCCTGCCGATCTATCGCTGGCAGCCGCAGGCGCAGATCTTCGCCGAGATCAATCAGTGGTGGGCGGCCAATATTGCCGCCGGTAAGGCCAGCGTGTTGTTCTGCTATTCCTTCGGCAAGGCGCAGCGGATTCTCCACGGCATCGACGAAACCCTCGGGCCGATCCTCAGCCATGGCGCGGTCGAACCGCTGAACCGCGTCTACCGCGATGCCGGCGTGTACCTGCCGCCGACGATCTATGCGGGCGACGTAAAAAAAAGCGATCCGATCATGCGCCAGGCGCTGGTCATTGCTCCGCCGTCGGCGGGCGGCAGCACGTGGATGCGCCGTTTTGGCGACTTCAGCGATGCCTTCGCCAGCGGCTGGATGCGCTTGCGCGGGACCCGGCGGCGGCGCGGCGTCGATCGCGGTTTCGTCCTCTCCGACCACGCCGACTGGCCCGGCCTGCTCTGGGCGATCAATCAGACCGGCGCGGAACGGGTGATGGTCACCCACGGCTCGATCGGCGTGCTCGTGCGCCATCTGCGCGAACAGGGCCTGGATGCACAAGGCTTCACCACCGAATACGGCGATGACGAAGACGACAACATCGCCAGCGAACCCACCGTTGCCGAGACATCGCCATGAAAGCCTTCGCCGAGTTATATGCCGAACTCGACGCCACCACGTCGAGCAACGCCAAGCTGGCGGCGATGCAGGTGTACTTCGCACAGGCCGCGCCAGCAGATGCCGCATGGGCGGTGTATTTCCTTTCCGGCGGGCGGCCGCGACAACTGGTACCGGTGCGCATCCTCCGAGAGCTCGCGGTGGAAGTTTCGGGGCTGGAGCCATGGCTGTTCGAAGAAAGCTACCAAGCCGTCGGCGATCTGGCCGAGACCATTTCTCTGGTGCTGCCGGAAAATTCCCACAGCTCCGAGGCCGGTCTAGCCGAATGGATTGAACACAGACTCCTGCCACTGCGCGGCGAAACGCCGGAGTATCTGGCGCGGCAACTGCCGATGTTGTGGGCACAACTGGATCGGCCGAGCCTGATGCTGTGCATCAAGCTGATCACCGGCAGTTTCCGCGTTGGCGTGTCGAAGCTGCTGGTCACCCGCGCCCTCGCCTCGATGGCGGGACTGGACAGCAAACGCGTGGCCCAGCGTCTGGTCGGGTACACCGATCTGTCGAACCGGCCCAACGCCGCGAGTTATTTGAAACTCATCGCCCCGGAATCCGCCGACGAACATGCCCAGCGCGGCGGTCAGCCCTACCCGTTCTTTCTTGCCCACGCCTTGTCGCAACCGGTCGAGGAATTCGAAGCCCTGCTCGGCCCCGCCAGCGACTGGCAGGTGGAATGGAAGTGGGATGGTATTCGCGCGCAAGTGGTCAAGCGCGACGGCAAGCTGTGGGTGTGGTCGCGCGGCGAGGAACTGGTGACCGAGCGCTTCCCTGAATTCGATGTGCTGGTCCACGGCTTGCCCGACGGGACAGTGATCGACGGCGAAATCGTCGTGTGGAAGAGTACCCATCCGACTACTGAAGATGCCTTCGATCCGCAATCCGATGAGCCGCCGGCCGTGCAACCGTTCGCCCTGCTGCAACAACGCATCGGTCGCAAGACGCTCGACAAGAAGATTCTCGAAGAAGTGCCGTTGGTGGTGCTGGCCTACGATCTGCTGGAATGGCAGGGCGAAGACTGGCGCAACCAGCCGCAGGTCAAGCGACGGGCGCAACTCGAAGAGGTGATCGCGCGCTGCAACAGCCCGGTACTGCTGCCCTCCCCGGTATTGACCGGCGAGGACTGGTTCGACCTTGGCCGCCAGCGCGAAGCGTCACGCAAACTCGGCGTCGAGGGCATGATGCTCAAGGCCCGCGATTCGCTGTATGGCGTCGGCCGGACCAAGGACATGGGCGTGTGGTGGAAGTGGAAGGTCGACCCGTTCAGCGTCGACGCGGTGCTGATTTATGCCCAGCGTGGACACGGCCGTCGCGCCAGTCTGTACAGCGATTACACCTTCGCCGTGTGGGACGGTCCGCCGGAATCCAGCCAGCGCTCGCTGGTACCGTTCGCCAAGGCGTATTCGGGGCTGACCGACGAAGAGATGCGCCAGGTCGACAGCATCGTGCGCAAAACCACGGTGGAAAAATTCGGCCCGGTGAGCAGCGTGAAACCGAGCCTGGTGTTCGAACTGGGCTTCGAAGGCATCGCCCTGTCGCGCCGACACAAGAGCGGCATCGCCGTGCGCTTCCCGCGCATGCTGCGCTGGCGCAAGGACAAGACCGTCGAAGAAGCCGACAGCCTCGCTACCCTGCAAGACTTGTTGGCCTGACCCCTTTTCACTGATCGTTCCCACGCTCTGCGTGGGAATGCAGCCCGGGACGCTCTGCGTCCCCCCAGAGCCGAACGCGGAGCGTCCGTTGATGCATTCCCACGCAGGAGCGTGGGAACGATCAGTCATCGGGGATAAATCCCCTCGCCACAGTTTTTCCCTGCTCTGAGCTACCCGTGTGATCCGAAACAGTGCATGCAAACAGCAATGCCCGTTTCCGGGCATTCAACTACCCTTGCCTCTCTGCACTCGACCTTTTAAAACACCTGTTCGGCACTCTGGTTCGGAAATTGCTACTTTCTATAGGTCGTAAGCGTTGCAGTAACAATAATTCTGCGCCACAAGCGCTCATATTGGTTCTTAGGGATTGAATAATGAAAAAAGCATTGCTGACCCTTTCTGCACTGGCGTTGTGCATGGCCGCCGGCTCCGCGCTGGCCAAGGAATACAAAGAGCTGCGCTTTGGCGTTGACCCTTCGTACGCACCGTTCGAGTCGAAAGCGGCCGATGGCAGCCTGGTCGGGTTCGATATCGATCTGGGCAACGCGATCTGCGCCGAACTGAAGGTCAAGTGCAAATGGGTCGAAAGCGATTTCGACGGCATGATTCCGGGCCTCAAGGCCAACAAGTTCGACGGCGTGATCTCGTCGATGACCGTGACCCCGGCGCGCGAGAAGGTCATCGACTTCTCCAGCGAACTGTTTTCCGGCCCGACCGCTTACGTGTTCAAGAAAGGCTCCGGCATCACCGCCGACGTCACTTCGCTCAAGGGCAAAACCGTCGGTTACGAGCAAGGCACCATTCAGGAAGCCTACGCCAAAGCCGTGCTGGACAAGGCTGGCGTGAAAACCCAGGCCTATCAGAACCAGGATCAGGTGTATTCCGACCTGACCTCCGGCCGTCTCGACGCCGGTATCCAGGACATGCTGCAAGCCGAACTGGGCTTTCTGAAGTCGCCCAAAGGCGTTGATTATGAAATCAGCCAACCGGTCGACAGCGAATTGCTGCCAGCCAAAACCGCTGTCGGTATCAAGAAAGGTAACACTGAGCTGAAAGCACTTTTGGATAAAGGTATCAAAGCGTTACACGACGACGGCAAATACGCCGAGATTCAAAAGAAACACTTTGGCGACCTGAATCTGTACAGCGGCAAATAATGCCCCGGCGCCCATCCTCGATGGGCGCCTTTTCCATCCGCTCAGGTTGCTGATTTATGTTTGAAACCCTCCTGCAAAATCTGGGGCTGGCCTCGTTCAGTCTGCAGGGCTTCGGCCCATTGCTGCTGCAAGGCACCTGGATGACCATCAAATTATCGGCGATGTCGCTGCTGGTGGCCGTGTTGCTCGGCCTGCTCGGCGCCAGTGCCAAACTGTCGAAAGTCAAATTGGTGCGCCTGCCCGCGCAGCTCTACACCACGCTGATTCGCGGCGTGCCGGATCTGGTGCTGATGCTGTTGATCTTCTACAGCCTGCAAACCTGGCTGACGTCACTGACCGACTACATGGAATGGGAATACATCGAAATCGACCCGTTCAGCGCCGGCGTGCTGACGCTGGGCTTCATTTATGGCGCGTATTTCACCGAGACCTTCCGTGGCGCGATCCTCGCGGTGCCGCGTGGTCAGGTCGAAGCCGCCACCGCGTACGGCCTCAAACGTGGCCAGCGTTTTCGCTTTGTGGTGTTTCCGCAAATGATGCGCTTCGCCCTGCCGGGCATCGGCAACAACTGGATGGTCATGCTCAAGGCCACCGCGCTGGTGTCGATCATTGGCCTCGCCGATCTGGTCAAGGCAGCGCAGGACGCCGGTAAAAGTACCTATCAACTGTTCTACTTTCTGGTCCTCGCCGCCTTGATTTATCTGCTGATCACCAGTGCTTCGAACTTCATCCTGCGCTGGCTCGAACGCCGCTACGCCGCCGGTGCCCGGGAGGCCGTACGATGATCGAACTTCTCCAGGAATATTGGCGCGCCTTCCTTTATACCGACGGCCAGAACATCACCGGACTGGCAATGACGATGTGGCTGCTGACCGCCTCGATCTGCATCGGCTTCATCGTCTCGATTCCGTTGTCGATTGCCCGCGTCTCGCCGCACTTCTACGTTCGCTGGCCGGTGCAGTTCTACACCTACCTGTTCCGTGGCACGCCGCTGTATATCCAGTTGCTGATCTGCTACACCGGCATCTACAGCCTCGCCGCCGTGCGCGAACAGCCGATCCTCGACAGTTTCTTTCGCGACGCGATGAACTGCACGATCCTCGCTTTCGCGCTCAATACCTGTGCGTACACCACGGAGATTTTTGCCGGGGCGATTCGCAGCATGAATCATGGCGAAGTCGAAGCGGCCAAGGCTTATGGCCTGACCGGCTGGAAGTTGTACGCCTACGTGATCATGCCGTCGGCCTTGCGCCGTTCGTTGCCTTACTACAGCAACGAAGTGATCCTGATGCTCCATTCGACCACCGTGGCGTTCACCGCGACCATTCCCGATATCCTGAAAGTCGCGCGGGATGCCAACTCGGCGACCTTCCTGACCTTCCAGTCGTTCGGCATCGCCGCGCTGATCTACCTGACCATTACTTTTGCGCTGGTCGGTCTGTTCCGCCTTGCCGAACGCCGCTGGCTGGCCTTCCTCGGGCCGACTCACTAGCACCGGTTTGACAATAAAGAGATAACAATGCGCCACCAGATTCATGACTTGCTGGCCCCGCTGCCAGGGACCGCACGGCAGATTCACAGTTTCCACTTCGGCCCACAGCAGGCCAAGGGCAAGGTGTACATTCAGGCCTCGCTGCATGCCGACGAACTGCCGGGCATGCTGGTCGCCTGGCACCTGAAGCAGCGTCTGGCCGAGCTGGAAGCTGCCGGCCGCCTGCGCAGCGAAATCGTCCTCGTGCCGGTGGCCAACCCGGTCGGCCTCGAACAAGTGCTGATGGACGTGCCGCTGGGCCGTTACGACCTCGAGAGCGGGCAGAACTTCAATCGCTGGTTCGTCGACCTCAGCGAAGAAATCGGCAACGCCATCGAAGGCCAACTCAATGACGATGCGCAGCACAACCTCGAACTGATCCGTGCCAGCCTGCGCAGTGCCCTCGACCGTCAGAAGCCGACCACACAACTGCAATCCCAGCGTTTGACCCTGCAACGCCTGGCCTGCGATGCCGACATGGTGCTGGACTTGCACTGCGACTTCGAATCGGTAGTGCACCTGTACACCACGCCCGAAGCCTGGCCGCAGGTCGAGCCGCTGGCGCGCTATATCGAAGCCCAGGCCAGTCTGCTCGCTACCGATTCCGGCGGGCAGTCGTTCGACGAATGCTTCACCCTGCTCTGGTGGCAACTGCGCGAGCGCTTCGGTGAGCAGTTCGAGATTCCGCTGGGCAGCTTCTCGGTGACCGTCGAATTGCGCGGTCAGGGCGACGTCAATCACCCGCTGGCCAGCCGCGATTGTCAGGCGCTGATCGATTACCTGATCCAGTTCGATGCCATCGTCGGCGAGACCAAGCCGCAACCGCCACTGCCGTACCCGGCCACGCCGCTGGCCGGGGTCGAACCGGTGACCACGCCAGTCGGTGGCCTGCTGGTGTACTGCGCCACGCCCGGCCAATATCTGGAAGCCGGCCAGCAGATCGCCGAAATCATTGACCCCGTCCACGACAAGGTCACCCCCATTCATTGCACCGTCGCCGGCCTGCTGTATGCGCGCTCGCTGCGGCGCATGGCCACTGCCGGCATGGTCATCGCCCACGTCGCGGGCGCCGAAGCCTATCGCAGCGGCTACCTACTTTCGCCTTGAGGATGCTCGTCCATGTACAAACTGACCGTTGAAGGCCTGCACAAAAGCTATGGCGATCATCAGGTGCTCAAAGGCGTTTCGCTCAAGGCCAAAACCGGCGACGTGATCAGCTTGATCGGCGCCAGCGGCTCGGGCAAAAGCACCTTTTTGCGCTGCATCAATTTCCTTGAACAACCCAATGACGGCGCCATGAGCCTTGATGGCCAGGCGATCCGCATGGTCACCGACCGCCACGGCATGCACGTCGCCGACGCCGATGAACTGCAACGCCTGCGCACGCGGCTGGCGATGGTGTTCCAGCATTTCAACCTGTGGAGCCACATGACCGTGCTGGAAAACATCACCATGGCCCCGCGCCGGGTGCTCGGTTGCAGCAAACAGGAAGCCGAGGATCGCGCCCGACGTTATCTGGACAAAGTCGGCTTGCCGGCGCGGGTCGCCGATCAATACCCGGCGTTTCTGTCCGGCGGCCAGCAACAACGCGTGGCGATCGCCCGGGCACTGGCGATGGAACCGGAAGTGATGCTGTTCGACGAACCGACCTCGGCACTCGACCCGGAACTGGTCGGCGAAGTGCTGAAAGTGATTCAGGGTCTGGCTGAGGAAGGCCGGACGATGATCATGGTCACCCACGAAATGAGTTTTGCGCGCAAGGTCTCGAATCAGGTGCTGTTTCTGCATCAGGGTCTGGTGGAAGAAGAAGGCGCGCCGGAAGACGTGCTGGGCAACCCCAAGAGTGAACGCCTGAAGCAGTTCCTCAGCGGCAACCTGAAATAATGCCGTACACAATTCCCCTGGAGCTGCCGAAGGCTGCGATCTTTTGACTCTGCCTCAAAGATCAAAAGATCGCAGCCTCGTTTCACTCGTCAGCTCCTACAAGGGAATCGCGTTGTTTTAAACCTTTGGTCTGTTGCTGTGGTCTCTGAAACAACACCTCCAGAGCGCACGCAGCCGGCATGGCGAAATCCCCCGACTTTGCAAAAACCTGGTTCAGCGCTCGCGACTGGAAGCCGTTCGCCTTTCAGAAACAGGTATGGGCGGCGGTGAAAAACGGTGAGTCCGGATTGCTTCATGCCAGCACCGGCGCCGGCAAAACCTATGCGGTGTGGTTTGCCGCGCTCAACCGCTTCGCCCGCCTGCAACCGCCCGTGGCTACACCGCGCAAACGCAAACCGCCGGCCGAGCCGTTGACAGTGCTGTGGATCACGCCGATGCGCGCCCTCGCCGCCGATACCGCCCGCGCGCTGCAAAGCCCGGTGGATGATTTACAGATTCCGTGGTCCATCGGCCTGCGCACCGGCGATACCAGCAGCAGCGAACGCGCCCGCCAGGGCCGACGTCTGCCGACCACACTGATCACCACACCGGAAAGCCTGACTCTGCTACTGGCCCGCGCCGATGCGCGCACGGCGTTGTCGACCCTGCGCATGATCGTCGTCGATGAATGGCACGAATTGCTTGGCAACAAGCGCGGCGTGCAACTGCAACTGGCCCTCGCCCGCCTGCGTCATTGGCAGCCGGAACTGATCGTTTGGGGCGTGTCCGCCACCCTCGGTAATCAATCCCACGCCGAGCAAGTGCTGATCCCACAGGGCGGCGGCGTCAGTGTCCAGGGCAAAAGCGAAAAAACCCTGCAAGTCGACACCCTGCTGCCACCGGCCATCGAGCGTTTTCCCTGGGCCGGCCACATCGGCCTGAAGATGCTGCCGCAGGTGGTGGCCGAACTTGACGCCTGTGCCAGCAGCCTGGTATTCACCAACACCCGCGCGCAATCGGAGATCTGGTATCAGGCGCTGCTGGAAGCGCGGCCGGACTGGGCCGGGTTGATCGCGCTGCACCACAGCTCACTGTCCCGCGATACCCGCGATTGGGTCGAACAGGCGCTGAAGAATGGCCAATTGAAAGCGGTGGTGTGCACCTCGAGCCTGGACTTGGGAGTGGATTTCCTCCCGGTCGAGCGCGTGCTGCAGATCGGCTCGGCGAAAGGCGTCGCACGTTTGATGCAACGTGCCGGCCGTTCCGGCCACGCGCCGGGGCGCACCTCGCGGGTGACGCTGGTGCCGACCCACAGCCTGGAACTGATCGAAGCGGTCGCCGCACGGGATGCCGTCGAGCAACGGCGCATCGAGCCGCGCCTGTCACCGCACAAGCCGCTGGATGTGCTGGTCCAGCATTTGGTCAGCATGGCCCTTGGCGGTGGGTTTATTCCTGAAGAATTGTACGAAGAAGTCCGAGGCGCCTGGGCCTATCGCGACCTGACAGCGGCGGATTGGGCCTGGGCGCTGGCGTTCGTACGCCATGGCGGGATGTCTCTTACAGCGTATCCGGATTACCGCCGGGTCGAGCCGGACGAACACGGCGTCTGGCGTGTGCCGGATGCGCGCCTGGCGCGGCGCCATCGCATGAGCATCGGCACCATCGTCAGCGACGCGAGCATCAACCTGAAATTCTGGAGCAAGGGCGGCGGCGGCAAACAACTGGGCAGCGTCGAGGAAGGCTTTATCGCGCGACTGAAACCCGGCGATGGTTTCCTCTTCGCCGGCCGCCTACTGGAACTGGTGCGGGTGGAAAACATGACCGCCTACGTCAAACGCAGCACCGCAAAAAAAGCCGCCGTGCCGCGCTGGAATGGCGGGCGCATGCCGTTATCCAACGAACTGGCCGAAGCGGTGGTCACGCGCTTCAGCGCCGCTGCTCAAGGTCAATTCAAAGGCCCGGAAATGCACGCGTTGCGGCCGCTGCTGGAGACGCAGATACGCTGGTCCGGTTTGCCCACCACGGAAAATCTGCTGGCCGAGGTACTGAAATCCCGCGAAGGCTGGCACCTTTTCCTCTATCCGTTCGCCGGGCGCCAAGTGCATCTGGGACTGGCGAGCCTGCTGGCATGGCGCGTCAGTCAGCGGCAACCGGTGACCTTCTCGATTGCCGTGAATGACTACGGCCTGGAACTGCTCAGCGCCACGCCGGTTGATTGGGCCGCGCATCTCGACGCTCACCTGTTCAACGCCGATGACCTGTTGCTGGATGTGCTGGCCAGTCTCAATGCCGGTGAACTGGCGTTGCGCCGCTTCCGCGAAATCGCGCGGATCGCCGGGCTGGTCTTCGCCGGGTATCCGGGCGCACCGAAAAGCACCCGCCAGGTGCAGGCGTCGAGTGGCTTGTTTTTCCAAGTGTTCAAACAATACGACGCCGACAACCTGCTGCTGGCCCAGGCTGGGGAAGAAGTCCTACGCGAGGAACTGGATATTCGTCGTCTGGAACAGACATTGGAGCGCATCAATCAGATGAAACTGGACGTGCATCAGGTTAAACGTCCTACACCGCTGGGCTTTCCACTGCTGGTGGAGCGGATGCGCGAGAGCATGAGTTCGGAAAAGCTGGCTGACAGGATCAGACGAATGGTCGGTGACCTGGAAAAAACCGCTGATAATGGAAAATCGTCGTGAGTGCGTACCCAGTGCGTTTGGCCGGTGAGGAGTTGTGGCTGCTGCCGGAGAAAGCCCTGTACTGGCCAGCGCAGGAAGCATTGCTGATCGCCGATGTGCATTTCGGTAAGGCGGCGGCCTATCGCAGCCTCGGCCAGCCGGTGCCGCATGGCACAACGGCTAGCAACATCGAGGTGATCGACGCGTTGCTGGCGCGGTTGCCGTGTCGCCAGTTGATCTTCCTCGGGGATTTTCTGCATGGGCCTGGCTCACATGTCCCGACCACGCTGAATGCGCTGGCAGAGTGGCGCGCACGGCACGCTGACCTGCCGATGACACTGATTCGCGGCAACCACGACAAACGCGCAGGCGACCCACCAGCCTCGCTGAATATTCGCGTGGTGCCAGAGCCGCTGTTACTCGGGCCGTTTGCCTTGCAGCATGAGCCCGATGCGCATCCCGAACGGCACGTGCTCGCCGGCCACGTTCACCCGGTCTATCGGCTGCATGGCAAAGGTCGGCAGAGTCTGCGCCTGGCTTGTTTCAGACTCGGTGAGCGCATCAGCCTGATGCCGGCATTCGGTGCGTTCACCGGCGGCTATCAGGTCGAGCGCGACGACAGTTGCAAAGTCTTCGTGATCGGCGACAACGAAATATGGCCCGTCAGCTAGATCGCAAATCGATCAGACTGACGGGCCATATTCATCACAGTCGGTCAGGCAACAGGCGCCGGAGGCGGCTCGTCCGGCAGGGTCGGTTCGCCTGGTTCGGTCGGTTGTTCATTGGGAGTATCGGGATCGGGCTGGCCGGGCACGCCGCCGGACAGGCTCAAAGACGGATGCGCCAATAACGACCAAGCCAGAATGCCTATCTGATTGGGCTCAAGCCTTGCCAGTTCAGCGCTGATTCGCGGGTCGATCTTCATAGGGCACTCCTCAGTGAAGGCCCGAATTTGTGTGTAACAAAAACGGGCAGTACACCCCATAGAGTGTCTGCCCGCCAAAGAATTCCCGACATCCGTCGGATGGTCGATCAGGTACGCGGCAACGTCACACCACGCTGGCCCTGATATTTGCCGCCACGATCCTTGTAGGAAACTTCACATTCTTCATCGGATTCGAGGAAGAGCATTTGCGCCACGCCTTCGTTGGCGTAGATTTTCGCCGGCAGATTGGTGGTGTTCGAGAACTCCAGCGTCACATGACCTTCCCACTCAGGCTCGAGCGGAGTGACGTTGACGATGATGCCGCAGCGGGCGTAGGTGCTTTTACCCAGGCAGATGGTCAGCACGTTGCGCGGAATGCGGAAGTACTCGACGGTGCTGGCCAGGGCGAAGGAGTTCGGCGGAATGATGCAGACGTCGCTGTGGATGTCGACGAAGCTGCCGGCGTCGAAGTTCTTCGGGTCGACAATGGCCGAGTTGATGTTGGTGAACACCTTGAAGTGGTTGGTGCAACGCACGTCGTAGCCGTAGCTCGACACGCCGTAGGAAATCACCCGGCTGTCGTCGCTGCCGCGCATCTGGCGCTCGACGAACGGTTCGATCATGCCGTGTTCCTGCGCCATGCGGCGAATCCACTTGTCCGATTTGATGCTCATGGCGGGTTTGTCCTGAATAGCGAGGTGGAAAAATTCTGTCCGGCATCTTACCGGGCGCGTCGCCGCGATCAAAGTGCGCAACGCAATTCTCGGCGAACACCCCGTATTTACGCGATGTGGCGACGAACCGTCGCACCGCCGATCCCTAAAACACAGAATCCTTTGCAAGAAACATTGGCACGTTCCGGAAAAAGGGTTAAGGTGGCGTCACTGTGTTGCTTGTGTCACTGAGAATCTCTACACGATATGTTGAATTTCGATCCAACCATCTACAAGAATTTTTCCTGCTCTTTGCACTCAGTCTCGGCCAGGGTTCTTCCTGAGTCGCAGTTATCTTTGTTCAAGGAGTTACACCATGTCTAATCGCCAAACCGGTACCGTTAAGTGGTTCAACGATGAAAAAGGCTTCGGCTTCATCACTCCACAATCCGGTGACGACCTGTTCGTTCACTTCAAAGCTATCCAATCCGACGGCTTCAAAAGCCTGAAAGAAGGCCAACAGGTTTCTTTCATCGCTACCCGCGGTCAGAAAGGCATGCAAGCTGAAGAAGTACAAGTTATCTAACTTGTAGCTTCTTTAGAAAAGAGCCCCGCCCTTAAAAGCGGGGCTTTTTTGTGGGCGCCTGTTTTGTTCAGGCAAAAAAAATCGCAGCTCGAAAGGCTGCGATTTTTTGTTTGCGCTTACCAAGCCACGCCAAACCCTGCGGTATAACGGGTCTTGTTCAGATCCGCATCGTTGGTGCCACTGATGATGTCGCGCTCGGCCTTGAGGTTGAGCGAGGCCCAGTCGGTGACCTTGTAGCGCAGGCCCAGCTCGGCATCCAGTGCGTAATCGGCAACGCCCGAGAGCGGCTTGCCGACTTCGCCATTGGTGAAGAACTCGACCTTCTTGCCGATCAGGTAGCGGTTGTAGTCCCACTTCATCGCGACGGAATAGAAGTTGTCCTTGCTGCCATCGCGGTATTCATAGTCGGTGCGGTTGAGCAACGAGCCCAGCGAGAACGCGCCGAGTTCGTCGTCCCAGAACTGGTAGCCCGGACCGGTACCGACCACGCGCTGACGCGCCAGCTCTTCGATGTGATCACGCTTGTAGTTGATCCGCCCCTGCCAGAACCACTGATCGGTGAGGAAACGGTCGAGGGAGTATTCGGCGCGCCAGTTGTTGGTGGTGGTTTCCGCATCCTGGACTTCGCGGTTGTACTCACCCTCGCCGGTATGGCGCCAGCGGCCATGGCGAGCCGAAGTCTTGAAGGCAACGTCGTAATCGTCGGTGTCCTTTTCGGCACGCTGATAGTCCAGCGCCAGATCGACGTTACCCTTCCACACCAGGTCGGTGACGATCGGCTTGGGCTTGAGGATCTGCTGAATGCTCGCCAGCTCGACCGTCTTCGGCGCCTCGCCGTTGGCCAGGGTGACCTTGCCATCGTCGGCCGCCGTCAGCGACTTCGATACTTCACCGGCATAGGCGTCCTGCTTCACCAGCAGATGCTGATCGCTGTCGAGGGTCTTGACCTCTTTCCAGTCAATCGCCACTGCGCCGGCGTATTTGGTCTGGATCAACAGCTTGCCGCCGTCGAATACCGTGATAGTGCCACTCAGCTTGTCGCCGTTTTTCAACCAGACGGTGTCGGCAAGCAGGGGCGTGGACGCGCTGAAAACAGCAAGGCACAACAGGGTTCTGGGGAACATAAGCAGATCGGGGGCTCGGAGTTGGCGAAAAGGGTCGGCATTATCCGTAGGATTTTGCCCATGACAAGGACTGACCGGACTATTTCAATTGAGTTCATTTCTCAACTGCGCCACGAGCGATTACCCTTGTCGCCATCGTCACGCCAATGCTCAGGAGCCGCGTACGTGAAAGACCCGCTCGACAGCGTCGAAAATGATGCGCAAATCCGACGCACGGCACTCTACTCGACGCTCGCGCAAGTGCCTGAAGGCAAAGTCGTCAGTTATGGCCAGTTGGCCGAACTTGCCGGGCTGGGCCGCGCCGCGCGCTGGGTCGGGCGGACTTTGAGCCAGCTGCCCGGCGACACCAAGCTGCCCTGGCACCGCGTGCTCGGCGCCGGCGGACGCATCAGCCTGCCGGTCGGCAGCCCTTCCGGTGACGAACAACGTGCGCGATTGCGCATGGAAGGCATCACCGTCCAGAACAATCGTGTGGATATTCGGCGCCATGGCTGGCGTCCGGTAGAGCACAGCGGTTAGAGTGCGCGCTTTGTTTTCGCAATTTTGAGGCAGACTTCAGCCCATGCCCCGTAAAACCTGGCGCGCCGCGCTCGCCGCCTATGCCAGTCCTTCGACGCTCGTGCTGTTGTTGCTCGGTTTTGCCGCCGGCCTGCCGTACATGCTGGTGTTCTCGACGCTTTCCGTATGGCTGCGTGAAGCAGGCGTGGCCCGTGAAACCATTGGCTATGCCAGCCTGATCGGCCTGGCGTACGCGTTCAAATGGGTCTGGTCGCCCCTGCTCGACCAATGGCGCCTGCCCTTGCTGGGCAAGCTCGGCCGCCGCCGTTCCTGGCTGGTGCTCTCCCAGGCACTGGTGATTCTCGGGCTGATCGGTATGGGCTTCTGTGATCCGCAGAAGCATTTGTCCTGGCTGATCGCCATTGCCGTCGTCGTCGCCTTCGCCTCGGCCACGCAAGATATCGCGGTCGACGCCTATCGCCTGGAAATCGCCGATGACAGCCGCCAGGCCGCCCTCGCCGCCAGCTACATGTCCGGTTATCGCGTTGCTGCCCTGCTCGCCACCGCCGGCGCGCTGTTCTTCGCCGAAGGTTTCGGCTCAACCGGCTTCAACTATAAGCACGCGGCATGGACCGGCACCTATGTACTGTTTGGCGCATTGATGGTGCCCGCACTGCTGACCACGCTGTTCATGCGCGAACCACCGGTGCCGCTGCGCACGCAGTTGCAGGCCGGGCGCTACACGTTCATGCATCAACTGATGTCGGTGTTCGTGCTGATCGTTCTGCTGGTTTCCGTGCCGGCGATGTTCACCCAGCTGTACAACACCGATTTCGCTGGCGTGCTGTTCGGTGACATGAGCCCGCTCGATCTGCTGCTTGAAGACCGCGCCTTTCTGCGCGCCATCCTCTATATATTGCTCACCGGCATGTGTCTGTCGGCCATGGGCCGGCGCGGACTGGCGCCGGTACTCACGCCGGTGAATGACTTCATCCTGCGTTATCGCTGGCAGGCGCTGTTACTGCTGGGCCTGATCGCGACCTATCGCATGTCGGACACGGTAATGGGCGTGATGGCCAACGTGTTCTACATTGACCAGGGTTTCACCAAGGATCAGATCGCCAGTGTCAGCAAGATTTTCGGCCTGATCATGACCCTCGTCGGTGCCGGCATGGGTGGCCTGTTGATCGTGCGTTTCGGCATTCTGCCGATCCTGTTTATCGGTGGCGTGTCTTCGGCGGCGACCAACCTGTTGTTCGTCATGCTCGCGGACATGGGCCCGAACCTGCAGATGCTGGTGGTGACCATTTCCCTCGACAACTTCAGTTCGGGCCTGGCGACGTCGGCGTTCGTCGCTTACCTGTCGAGCCTGACCAACCTGAAGTTTTCCGCAACGCAATATGCCCTGCTCAGCTCGATCATGTTGCTGCTGCCGCGCCTGATGGGCGGCTATTCCGGCGTGCTGGTCGAGAAGTTCGGCTATCACAGCTTCTTCCTCATTACCGCCCTGCTCGGCGTGCCGACGCTGCTACTGATCGCGCTGCACTGGTTCCAGGAGCGCCGCCGCGAAGGACAAACACCGACGCCCGAGCCTGCACCGACGCCCGTCACCGAAGAATCGTAGGACGCTTCGCCAATGGCGGGAGGAATCCCGCCGCTGGCGCCTTCCGCCGGCCACACTTCTGTACGTCAGCAAAACTCGCCGGTACACTGCTCCGTCATTTCCAGTCATAGCAACCGACAACGGCCAACCATGCGCACCAGTCAATTTTTGCTCGCCACACAGAAAGAAACGCCTTCCGACGCGGTCGTGATCAGCCACCAGCTGATGCTGCGCGCCGGCATGATCCGCAAGCTTGCCTCGGGCCTGTACACCTGGCTGCCGATGGGCCTGCGAGTCATGCGCAAGGTCGAAGCCATCGTTCGCGAAGAGATGAACGCTGCCGGTTCTCTGGAAGTGTTGATGCCGAGCACCCAACCGGCCGAGCTGTGGCAGGAATCGGGGCGCTGGGAAGAATACGGCCCTGAGCTGCTGCGCATCAAAGACCGCCACGGTCGTGATTTCTGCGCGGGCCCGACCCACGAAGAAGTGATCACCGATCTGATGCGCAACGAGTTGAGCAGCTACAAACAGCTGCCAATCAACCTGTACCAGATCCAGACCAAATTCCGCGACGAAATCCGCCCACGCTTCGGTTTGATGCGCGGCCGCGAATTCATCATGAAGGACGCCTACTCCTTCCACGCTGATCAGGCGTCACTGCAGATCACTTATGACCGCATGCATGAAGCCTACTGCAACATCTTCACGCGTCTGGGCCTGAAATTCCGCCCGGTAGAAGCTGACAACGGTTCGATCGGTGGTGCCGGTTCCCACGAATTCCACGTGCTGGCCGAGTCCGGCGAAGACGATATCGTCTTCAGCAACGGCTCCGACTACGCGGCGAACATCGAAAAAGCCGAAGCGGTGCCACGGGAAACCTCGCGCCCTGCGCCAACCGAAGAACTGCGCTTGGTCGATACGCCTGACACCAAGACCATCGCGGCGCTGGTGGAAAAATTCAATCTACCGATTGAAAAGACGATCAAGACCCTGATCGTGCACGCCGAAGAAGAAGGCAAGCTGATCGCGCTGGTGATTCGTGGCGACCACGAACTGAACGAAATCAAGGCTGCCAACCAGCCTGGCGTGGCCAGCCCGCTGGTGATGGCCTCCGATGCCGAACTGCGTGACGCGATTGGCGCCGGCGCCGGTTCGCTCGGCCCGCTGAACCTGCCGTTGCCGATCATCATCGACCGCTCGGTGGCGATGATGAGCGACTTCGGCATTGGCGCGAACATCGATGACAAGCACTACTTCGGCGTGAACTGGGAGCGCGATCTGCCAGTTCCGACCGTTGCCGACCTGCGCAACGTCGTCGCCGGCGATCCAAGCCCGGACGGCAAAGGCACGCTGGAAATCAAGCGCGGCATCGAAGTCGGGCACATCTTCCAGCTGGGCAACAAATACAGCAAGGCGATGAAGTGCGAAGTGCTGGGCGAAAACGGCAAGCCGGTGACCCTGGAAATGGGTTGCTACGGCATCGGCGTATCGCGCGTGGTCGCCGCTGCCATCGAGCAGAACAACGACGCCAACGGCATCATCTGGAGCGACACCCTGGCGCCATTCCAGATCGCGCTGGTACCGCTGCGCTATGAAACCGAGCAGGTGCGCGAAGCCACCGACAAGCTGTACGCCGAACTGACGGCGGCCGGCTTCGAAGTGCTGCTGGACGATCGCGACAAGAAAACCAGCCCGGGCATTAAGTTCGCGGACATGGAGCTGATCGGCATTCCACACCGGATCGTGGTCAGCGACCGCGGCCTCGCCGAAGGCAACCTGGAATACAAGAGTCGTTCCGAAGCAGAGGCGCAAGCACTGCCGGTGGCCGATGTTGTGTCCTTCCTTCAGGCCCGTATCCGCCGCTGAAACCAGATAGAGACGTCATGTTCAAGCGAAACACCTTAGGCCTCGGTGGCGCCGCCCTGTGCGGCGCCCTGCTGGTCAGCGGCTGCGCCAATCACATGTCGCAACGCAGCGAGCACGAAGAGCGGGTCGAGCGAAAACTGCTCGATCACAGCCTGCAGATCGATGTCGGCGAGCCCAAGGTGCTCGAGCTGCCGCAGCGACGCGTGAAGATCAACGAGCAGAAGACTTTCGAAGTCACCGAGTTCGAGGTCACCCGTCGTTACGACCGCTACACGCCTTACCAACCCTGGCGCGAAGTCTACGAGATTCCGCTGGGAGCGGTGGCCGTGGTCGGTGGTGTCGGTGCGAACGTGGTCAACGTGTTTGCCCTCGGTAACCTGCCGGACAGCATCACCAAGGATTGGCTGAGCTACGGTTTTGCCGGGCTCAACCCGTTCATGAACGTGCAGTCCAATGGTCGCGCGCAGCAGAACCTCGCGGGCATCGACGAAGTCCAGCGCGACAAGCGCACGGAGTATTCGAGCCTGCCGTGGAGCGAACGACCGGTGCAGGTCAAGGCCGGCAAGCAGACATTCGACATGACCACCGACCGCAACGGCGTGCTGCGCTTGAATCTGCTCGACAGCCCTTTCGCCGAACATGACCTCAACCATGTTGGCCGCTTGCAGATCAGTGTCGAAGACGCCAAGGACGACGTACATACCGACTCGACCCTGATGCTCAGCGGCCACCTGCGCGGCAAGTTGATCGAGGCGCACGGGCTGATTTATGACGACCTGGAAGATGATGAGGTGAGCCAGTGGGTACACCGGGTCAAACGCCTGTCGGAGCTGGGCCTGGAAGAAGAAGCCAGCGAACTGGAGCAGAGTCTGATCGAACTGACCCGCAATGATCCTGAGTTGCAGACGGAGTTTCTCAAGTCTCTGGCCAAGGATGCCGGGCGTTTAGTGGCTGATCCGGGACCGAATTAAAGCTTAGAAGCTTCGCGAGCAGGCTCATTTCCCCAGAGGAATGCATTCCAACTGTGGGAGCGAGCCTGCTCGCGAAGAGGCCCTGCCAGGCGCCGCGAATCTACCGCTCAAACAACTCCATCTGCTCAAACCCGCCGCGCAGATCCTCCAGCCTCACTCCCACCCCCAACAGCCGCACCGGCTTGCCGCCGCGGTTGAACGCCTGCGTCAGCATCAACTGGTAACTGCCCAGGTCCCGCCCTGCCCCGGCCTGCTCCAGCGTGGTCTGGGTGAAATCATGGAATTTGACTTTGACGAACGGCTTGCCCGGTCGATAACTGCTGTCGATTCGGGCCATGCGGTTTTTCAAGGTATCGAGCAACTCGGGCAATTTGTCCAGGCAGCTGCGCAAGTCCGGCAGATCAACGTCGTAGGTGTTTTCCACGCTGATCGACTGACGCCGGCTGTCGTTGTGCACCAGCCGGTCATCGATTCCACGGGCGAGATTCCACAAGCGCTCGCCGAAACTGCCGAATTCGCGCACCAGCGCCAGCCTGCCCCACTCGCGCAGATGCTGGCAGTCAACGATGCCAAGCTTGCCGAGCTTGTCGGCGGTGACCTTGCCGACGCCGTGCAGCTTGCTCACGGGCAGACCACTGACGAACTCCTCGACCTGATCCGGGGTGATCACGAACAAACCGTTGGGTTTTTTCCAGTCGCTGGCGATCTTCGCCAGAAACTTGTTTGGCGCAACGCCTGCGGAAACGGTGATGTGCAATTGGTTGGAGACCCGGCGGCGAATGTCCTGGGCGATGCGCGTGGCGCTGCCGCCGAAATGCGCGCTGTCCGACACATCGAGGTAGGCCTCGTCCAGCGACAGGGGCTCGATCAGGTCGGTGTAATCGGCGAAGATCGTATGAATTTCTTTCGAAGCTTCGCGATAAGCCTCCATGCGCGGCTTGACGATGGTCAGGTCCGGACACAATTTCAACGCGTGACCGGAAGCCATGGCCGAGCGCACACCATAGGCGCGCGCTTCATAGTTGCAGGTGGCGATCACCCCGCGCCGATCCGCCGAACCACCCACCGCCAACGGCTTGCCGGCCAGACGCGGATCATCGCGCATCTCAATGGCGGCGTAGAAACAGTCACAGTCGATGTGGATGATTTTTCGCTGGGTCATGTCGGAAAAAGACAACGTGGCAAGCCGGAGCGGCAGTATCTCATTGGCACCTGTATATAGCACCAGTGGTTGAAGGTTCTTTTCTGACCGTAGGAGATTTCCGCTGAATTTATTTTTTCAATCACAGATCAAGGTGCAATAGAGCTGAAAGCCTTGCACCACCTGCCCTGCGCGCCGGTCGCCCGCCCGGAAAAGACGCTAAGCGCTTGAACCTCAACAGATTTATCCAGATCGACGGTTGACACACTCGCGAACCTCTGTAGAATGCCGCCACACAGACGCGGGATGGAGCAGTCTGGTAGCTCGTCGGGCTCATAACCCGAAGGTCGTCGGTTCAAATCCGGCTCCCGCAACCAAACATCAGAAAAGGCTACTCGAAAGAGTGGCCTTTTTTGTGCGCGTCTGTTTTGCAAACGGGCGCCCTGCTCAATCGCTAGCGAAACGGCAATTCGTTGCATTTCCGAAACTTACGCATCACCTGCGACCGTTTGCCGCGATTTCGCAGTTATTTGGCCCATTCCGGGATTAGCGGTTGACACCTCGTCGTTCGCCTGTAGAATGCCGCCACACAGACGCGGGATGGAGCAGTCTGGTAGCTCGTCGGGCTCATAACCCGAAGGTCGTCGGTTCAAATCCGGCTCCCGCAACCAAACATCAAAAAAGGCTACTCGAAAGAGTGGCCTTTTTTGTATCTGTTGAAAAAGTCCTTTCGCAACAATGATCTGTCACTGTGCAGTGAACCGCTGGGGATCATCAGAACCACTGACTTGCGACTATGCTTGAGTCGCAGACAGGGCTTCTGCAATCCAGGAACTGCCCTCGCCGATGCCCGACGAGAGGCGTAGTATTTTGTGATTATTTTTTTCTACAGGGATTGGTAACTTGGCTGGATACCTCCATCCTGTCGCGCACAATCCAAGAGGTGATTGATGCGCGCCAACTCGTCTGATCCACAAGACACCGTTACAGCAGAACAACCGATCAAACCCGAGCGTTTGCGCTGGCTGGATCGATTAAGCAAATACCGTCAGCCGATCGGTCTGGCCGTCACGTTGCTGCTGTTTGCCATTGCCCTGATTGCCTGCCGCCATCTGCTCGCCGAGCTCGATCTCGACGCGTTGCATGACTCGATTCTCGACGTGCCGAAACCCGCCCTGCTTGGCGCCATCGGTGCGACCGTGGTCGGTTTCATTATTCTGCTCGGCTATGAATGGTCGGCCAGCCGCTACGCTGGCGTGAAACTGCCGCCGCGCACCCTCGCCCTCGGCGGCTTCACCGCATTTGCGATTGGCAATGCCATTGGTCTTTCGCTGCTGTCCGGCGGCTCGGTTCGTTATCGTTTATATGCGCGACTGGGCGTCGGTGCGTCGGAAGTTGCGCACATGACGCTATTTGCCAGCCTCTCGCTGGGCTGCGCCTTGCCGCCACTGGCAGCGCTGGCCACGCTGAGCAACCTGCCCGCCGCCTCGCAAGCGCTGGGACTGTCCGAAGTCTTGCTCGGCTCCGTCGCCGCTGGCGTATTGATCCTCGGTGCTGTGCTGGCAATCGGCATCTATCGCCGTCGTCTGCCGGAACAACCCTACCCCGACAATCTTCTGGTCCGTGCCGGGCGGCGCACCCTGCGCCTGCCGGGTCGGCGTCTGACCTTTCTGCAACTGGTGATCACCGCCCTCGATGTCGCGGCTGCCGCCACCGTTCTCTACTTGTTGCTGCCGGAAGCGCCGCCGTTTGCGCCGTTCCTGCTTGTGTATCTGCTGGCGCTGGCCGCCGGTGTACTCAGTCATGTACCGGGCGGTGTTGGCGTGTTCGAGGCGATTCTGCTCGCCGCGTTTGCCGACAAGCTCGGCGCCGCGCCGCTGGCAGCCGCACTGCTGCTGTATCGCCTGATCTACGTGGTGCTGCCGCTGCTGGTCGCTTGCGTACTGCTGCTGATCAACGAAGGCCAGCGCCTGTTTCAATCCCAGACCATGCGCGCCGCGTCCGGTCTGGCCGCGCCGGTTCTGGCGGTGCTGGTGTTTCTGTCTGGCGTGGTGTTGCTGTTTTCCGGCGCGACCCCGGAGATCGACACGCGCCTGGAGCACATCGGTTTTCTGATCCCGCATCGCCTGGTCGACGCGTCGCACTTCGGCGCCAGCCTGATCGGCGTCCTCTGCCTGTTGCTCGCACAAGGTCTGCGCCGACGCCTGTCGGCGGCGTGGATGCTGACCACCATTCTGCTGCTGGTCGGCGCCCTGCTCTCACTGCTCAAAGGCTTCGACTGGGAAGAAGCCACGCTGATGACGTTTACGGCCGCGCTGCTCGGCGTGTTCCGCCGCTCCTTCTATCGCCCGAGCCGTTTGACCGAACTGCCGTTTTCGCCGCTGTATCTGGTCGCAAGCCTGTGCGTTCTGGGCGCTTCGGCCTGGTTGCTGCTGTTTGCCTATCAGGACGTACCCTACAGCCATCAACTGTGGTGGCAGTTCACCCTCGACGCTGACGCGCCGCGCGGTCTGCGCTCGCTGCTCGGTGCGGCGGTGTTGCTGGTGATCATCTCGCTGACCTGGCTGCTGCGCACGGCGCGCCCGGTGATTCACTTGCCGACGCCGGACGAACTGGATCGCGCGGCGAAAATCCTCATGGCCTCGTCGCAACCCGACGGTGGCCTCGCGCTGACCGGGGACAAGGCGTTGCTGTTTCATCCCAACGACGAGGCGTTCCTGATGTACGCCCGTCGTGGCCGCAGTCTGGTGGCGCTGTACGACCCGATCGGGCCGAGCCAGCAACGTGCGGAAATGATCTGGCAGTTCCGCGATCTCTGCGATATCCATCACACGCGCCCGGTGTTCTACCAGGTGCGCGCGGAGAACCTGCCGTACTACATGGACATCGGCCTGACAGCGATCAAGCTCGGCGAAGAAGCCCGGGTCGATCTGCTGCGCTTCGATCTGGAAGCCAAGGGCAAGGAGATGAAGGACCTGCGCTACACCTGGAACCGTGGCACCCGCGATGGTCTGTCGCTGGAAATCCATGAGCCGGGCCAGGCGCCGATGGACGAGCTGAAAGTGATTTCCGATGCCTGGCTGACGGGCAAGAACGTGCGCGAGAAAGGCTTCTCCCTCGGCCGCTTCAGCGACGATTACCTGAAGCATTTCCGCATTGCGGTGATTCGCTTCGAAGGCCGCCCGGTAGCGTTCGCCAATCTGCTCGAGACCTACAGCCACGACCTGGCCAGTCTCGACCTGATGCGCGCGCACCCGGAAGCGCCGAAGCTGACCATGGAATTCATGATGGTCGGCCTGATTCAACACTATAAGAGTCACGGATACGCGCGCTTCAGCCTGGGCATGGTGCCGTTGTCGGGGCTGCAACCCCGGCGCGGCGCACCGCTGACCCAGCGCCTGGGCTCGATGGTTTTCCGCCGTGGTGAGCAGCTGTACAACTTCCAAGGCTTGCGCCGTTTCAAAGACAAGTTCCAGCCTGACTGGGAACCCCGTTATATGGCCGTGCCCGCCGGACTCGATCCGCTCGTGGCACTGGCCGACACTGCTGCCCTGATCGCGGGCGGCTTGACTGGATTGGTGAAACGCTGATGATTCAACGCTCCCTGAAGTACATCCTGGCCGCCCTGCTGGTGCTGGCGGTGATTGCCGGCGGCGGTTACTGGTACCTCAAACGTCCGGCACCGGAACCGACCGTCGAACAACTGAAACCCGCCGATGGCACGGCCATGACCCGCGTGATCCCGGGCAGCAAGCCGAAGGCTCAGGTGCTGGTCGCCGTCACCGAAGAACAGAAGCTCTCCGAGAAACAACTGACCACCCTCAGCCGCAGCGCCTCGGCGCAGATCGTTCAGGTGATTCTGCCCAAGGACTGCCTGCTGCAAAGCCGCGCCCTGCAATCGGGCCTGCGCGAATTGAACGGCCCGGCCACTCTGGTCAGCGGCATCGGCCCAGGCGCTGTGCTGGCCTGGCGCTGGCTGGCGGAACAGAAAGACGACAAGGCCCAGGCCGTCTCCGTCGACCTCGCCCTGGAAAAAGGTGGCTGCACTCACCTATTGCCGAAATCCGCCGCCCACGGCCACTGGCTGGTGGCGTGGAACGATAACCCGGACGACGCCAGCGCAGGTTTCGTGCGCGATCAGCCGAACGCCGAAACCAGCATCAGTGACTACGACATCAACCTGCCGCAAGTGCTGAACAACGAACTGCGCAAAATCCTCGTCGGCGGCGACAAGGCCAACGGCGGCCTGGCGATCCCGGTCGTGGAAGTGCCGGCCGGTCAGGCCAACGACACCGTGACCCTGTTCCTTTCCGGCGACGGCGGCTGGCGCGACCTCGACCGCGACGTGGCGGGCGAAATGGCCAAGATCGGCTACCCGGTGGTCGGCATCGACACCCTGCGCTACTACTGGCAGCACAAGAGCCCGGAGCAAAGCGCGCTCGACCTCACCGAACTGATGCAGCACTACCGGCAGAAATGGGGCACCAAACGCTTCATCCTCACCGGTTATTCGTTCGGCGCTGACGTCTTGCCGGCGATCTACAACCGCCTGCCAGAGAACGAACAGCAACGCGTCGACGCGATCATCCTGCTCGCCTTCGCCCGCACCGGCAGCTTCGAAATCGAAGTCGAAGGCTGGCTGGGCAACGCCGGCAAAGAAGCCGCGACCGGCCCGGAAATGGCCAAGCTGCCAGCGGCCAAGGTTGTGTGCATCTATGGCGAAGAAGAGACGGATGAAAGTGGCTGCACCGACAAGACTGCTGTCGGCGAAGCGGTGAAACTGCCCGGCGGGCACCACTTTGATGAAAATTATCCAGCGCTGGCCAAGCGCTTGGTGGAGCTGATTCAGAAGCGCCAGAGCAAGGATTCGGTGGCTGAAGAGTGATCTGAAGCGCATCCACAAAAAGCCCCCGCAACTTCGCAGTTGCGGGGGCTTTTTACATCCCAACAGCCACCAAAATCCCTGTGGGAGCGAGCCTGCTCGCGAAAGCGGTGGGTCAGTTTACAGATTCG
>NZ_WBRZ01000229.1:0-8593 GCF_008923895.1 Pseudomonas sp. GXM4 | reverse complement strand
TTCAGCGACCTGAGAAAAACAGTCGATTACGGATTCAGCACAGCTCGTTCAAGTCGGTGCATCTCGCCAATCTCCCCGGATCGGTCCCCTCTCCCCCTGGGAGAGGGTCAGGGTGAGGGCTGTTGCGCGACCACAAATGCTTCGTCCACCCGCGCCAGATCCTGCTCATTCAGCGTCCCGGCGTAGTAATGCAATTTGGTCCAGGCCATCAGGTAGTCGTAGCGAGCCTGGGCCAGGTCGCGGCGGGTGGTGAACAGTTGCTGCTCGGCATTCAACGCATCGAGATTGGTGCGTTCGCCGCCCAGAATGCTTTGTCGGGTCGAGACCACCAGCGCCTCGGCCGACTTCAGGGCCTTCTGATAAGCGCGCAATTTGTTCACGCCCGAGAGGCAGGCGCTGAACTGTCGGCGCAGTTCGATCAAGGTTTCGCGGGTCTTGCCATCCAGTTCGTACTCAGCCTGTTCCATGGTGCGGCTGGCCTGCCGTGTGGAGGCCGATACCCCGCCGCCGGCGTACAGCGGCACGCTGACTTCCAGGCCGATGGTGTTGGTTTCGTAGCGCTGGTTATAGGTGTTGCCGCTTTCGGACTCGTTGTCGCGCATCGAGGCATAAGCACTGACTTTCGGCAGATGCCCGGCGCGGTTGCGCTCGACTTCGTAGCGCGCCACTTCCACGGCCTGCCGCTGCGAAGCGAGGTTCGGGTTGTTGCTGATCGCCAGTTCATGCCAGGTGTCGAAGTTCGCCGGTTGCAGCGTGAACGTCTGGAATTGCTGACCAAGCGGCGCCAGATCGCCGATATCCACCGCCGGCACGCCGACCAGCGCCCCGAGCTCACGCAAGGCAGCATCCTGCTCATTACGCGCTTCGATTTCCTCGGCAGTCGCCAGCTCATAGCGCGACTCGGCTTCGAGAATATCGGTACGCGTGCCCTCGCCCTGCTTGAACATGTGTTCGTTCTGCTGGAACTGCTGTTCGTAGGCCTTCTTCTTCGCCTGGGCGATGTCGATCTGGTCCTGGGCGAACAAGGCTTTGGTGTAGTTATCCAGCACGCGCACCAACAGTTCCTGACTCTTGCCGCGAAAGGCTTCGTCGGCAAACAACGACTGCGCCACACCTTTGCGATACGCCGCGTAAGCCTCGTAATCAAGCAGCGGTTGCTGCACCGTGAGCGCCGAGCCGTAACTGTTGTAGTTGCGCTCATCTGTGCGATTGCGCGCACGATCATCCAGAGACGTCGCCTTGGACGAGTTGCGGCCCTTGTTGTAGGTGTAGCCGATACGAGGCAGCAGGCCGGCGCGGCCAATCGCGCGGTTTTCCAAGCCAGCATCGCGCTCCTTGATTGCACCGAGAAACACCGGATCGTTGCGCAATGCCTGCTCGTAGATCTCAAACGGCCCCATGGCCGCGACTGCCGCGTGACTCGCGAGCAGCGTCATTGCAGCTCCCAGCATGCAAAGCTTTTTCATACAGCCGAACATCCTTATTCCTCGGTCAACGCAGAACCGGCGCGATCGAGCAGCGGTTTGAACAGGTAGTTGAGGAGTGAACGCTCACCGGTGCGCACGAACATTTCCGCCGGCATGCCGGGCTTGATCACCAGACCGTTGAGCTTTTCCATCGCCTGATTACTGACGCTGCTGCGCAACACGTAATACGGCACGCCAGTTTTCTCATCGACCATCTGGTCAGCGGAGATCAGGCTGACTTCGCCGGGCACGCGCGGGGTTTTGCTCTGGTTGAACGCGGTAAACAGAATGTCCACCGGCAAATGCGTGCCGACCTTGTCGATCAGGTTGATCGGCAAGTGCCCTTCCACTTCCAGGGTGGTGCCTTGCGGAACGATCTCCAGCAGGGTTTCGCCCTGACGCACCACGGCGCCTTCGGTGTGCACACCGAGGTTGACCGCCACGCCATCGGCGGTGGCGAGGATCTCGCTGTGTTGCAGATCGAAACCGGCGGAGGTCAGCTGTTCGGACAGCGTCACGCTTTTCAACTGCGCATCGGCCAGTTGCGTGCGCACTTCCTTCTGGTATTCCTCGCCGTGCTGCTGCAACTTCAGGCGCGATTCAAGGATGCCCTGCTCCACGCGGCCGCTTTCACCGGTGTTTTCTGCCAGTTGTTGCTGCACTTGCGACAGTTGCCGCTGGTAGTCCATCAAGCGGTTGCGCGGGATGTAGCCGTTGTCGGCCAGCGGTTGCAGGTTGCTCAATTGTTGCTGCAAGGAACTGGCCTGGGCATTGAGGTCGCTGCGCGCGCGGCGCATGCCGGCCAGTTGCGCGGTGGCGCCTTCGATATTGGCGCGCAGTGCCGCTTGTTCTCGGGAGAACGCTTCGCGGCGGCTGCTGAACAGTTGCCGCTGGCCTTCCAGCACCAGCGCCAGGCGCGGGTCCGGGTCGTTGCTCAATTCAGGCGGAAAGGTCACTTGTTTGAGGTTGTCGCGCTCGGCCTGCCAGCGCGCGAGGCTGGCCCAAGCCATGCGGTACTGCGCCTGCAGCGATTGCACATCGGCGGCGACCTGCGTCTGATCGAGGCGGAACAGCGGCTGGCCCTGCTTCACGATCTGGCCTTCGCGCACCAGAATCCGGCTGACCACGCCGCTGCTCATCGACTGCACAGCCTTGCGTTTGCCCGAGACCACCACGGTGCCCTGCACTGGAATGCCCTGATCCAGCGGCGCCAGTGCGGCCCAAGTGAAGAAACTGCCAGCGCCGACGATGGCCAGAATCCAGCCCAGGCGCGCGAAGAATTTCGCATCACGCTCCGGACGTTCGGTGAGGTAGGCGTGTTCCATGTTCGCTTCGTTTTCAGTGTTCATGCTGGCGCTGCTCATACACCCGAATTCCTTGTCGTGGGCTGATACTGCCGGCTCATGCTGAGCCCGCCCGGTGCTTGTGCGGCTTTTTCGCGTTGCTGTTCCTGCTGACCGGAAAGTGCCTTGAGCACATCCTGACTCGGGCCGAACGCCTGCAAACGGCCACCGTTGAGCACGAGCAATTTGTCAGCCTGAGCCAGCACCGAAGAACGGTGCGTCACCAGAATCACCGTGGTGCCTTGCGCCTTGAGTTGCGCAATGGCGCTGGCCAATGCCGCTTCGCCGACGGTGTCGAGGTTGGAATTGGGTTCATCGAGCACCACCAGACTCGGCGTGCCGTAAAGCGCACGGGCCAGGGCCACGCGTTGCTTCTGGCCACCGGACAAGCCGCTGCCGTCCTCGCCCAATTGCGTGTCGTAACCTTGCGGCAAACGCAGGATCATTTCGTGAACGCCGGCCTGTTGCGCGGCAGCTACGACTTTTTGCGGATCGGCTTCGCTGAAGCGCGCAATGTTCTCGGCGATGCTGCCGCTGAACAATTCGATGTCTTGCGGCAGGTAACCGATGTAAGGACCAAGCTGATCGCGGTTCCAGCGATGAATATCAGCGCCGTCGAGGCGCACGGTGCCGCCCAGAACCGGCCACACACCGACCAGCACTCGAGCCAGCGTCGATTTGCCGGAACCGGAAGCGCCGAGCACACCCAGCACTTCACCAGCACTCAGATTGAAATTGACCGTGTGCAAAGTGGCTGCACGCCGCCCGGGCGGGCCGGCGCTGACTTGTTCGAAGGTGATCTGGCCTTTCGGTGCCGGCAGTGCCATCGCCTCGTCGCTGGGCGGAAACGCCTGCAACAGCGCATCGAGACGGCGATAAGCCAGCTTCGCCCCGCTCCACTGCTTCCATACAGCGATCAGTTGATCGATCGGGCTCAGCACGCGGCCCATCAGGATCGAACCGGCGATCATCATCCCCGCCGTCATGTCGCCCTTGATCACCAGCAACGCGCCCAGGCCCAGCACCAGGGATTGCAGACACAGGCGCAGGGTCTTGCTCAGCGAACTGATCACAGCGCCGGTGTCGCTGGCCTGGTTCTGCAAGCCGAGGAAGCGCGAATGCACCCCGAACCAGCGCTTGCGCAGCGAGCCGAGCATGCCCATCGCCTGAATGGTTTCGGCGTTGTGCAAGTGGCTGGTGGCCAACTGGCTGGACTGCTGGGAAAAACCGGCGGCTTCGCCCAGCGGTTTTTTGGTCATGTATTCGTTGAGGCAGGCCAGTGCGATCAGCAGCAACGCGCCCGCCGTAGCCAGCACGCCGAGCCAGACATTGAACAAGTAGATGACAAACAGATAGACCGGGAACCACGGTGCGTCGAAGAAGGCGAACAACGCCGGGCCGGTGACGAACTGGCGAATGTGGGTCAGGTCGCCAAGCGACTGCCCGGCGTTACCCTCGCCCTTGAACAGGTTGCGCTCGAACGCGGCCTGATAGACGCGCAGATTGAAGCGACGCTCCAGCTGGCTGCCGATGCGGATGACGATAAAGCTGCGGATCACTTCCAGCAGCCCGATAAAGGCGAAGAAACCGACCACCATCAACGACAGCATTGCCAGGGTGGTTTCGTTCTGCGACGACAATACTCGATCGTAAACTTGCAGCATGTAGATCGACGGCACCAGCATCAACACGTTGATCAGCGCGGTGAAACAACCGACGCTGATCAGAATGCTTTTATAGTCGCCCAATGCCTTGATTAACGGAGCGGTGGCAGGAGACTTCGCCATCTTCATTGATTCTTCCTGAATTCATGCCTCGTCATTACCGGACGAGCATTCCATTGATATTCCGCCTGCCTGCCAAAGATGACTTGCAAGTAGCGCTTACAATTTCATAACAACTTGACCGGATGCCGCGCTTATAACGCACGACCACTGGCTTATATCAACTTTCTTTCACCCGCCAACCATTGCCTACTGCGCTGCGCGCTCTAACGTAATAAGCAGTTCGGCGCTCAAGGCCTTTGTATAAATGCCATCACGCTGGCGGCTGAAGAAGGCGATCCTCGAACCTTCCTTGCCGGTGATGGAAATGCCATCGGGCTCTGGAAACCAGCCGATTGGCGCTTCGCCCAACCACGCGGCCAGACATTGAGTGCCCTCGCCCAAGGTCTGGTTCGGCGCAAGCTCGACCAGGCAAGTGTTCGAGGGTTTGTCTTGCATCACCCGCGTTTCGGGTGTGTCGCTGTGACCGGTCAAAGTGGCCTGCCAGCGCCCGGCGAATGCCGAGGGTTCTTCGAGTCTGAGGCTGCTTGCCATGCTTGTCGCTCCGGTCATCATCAGCGTGACTGCCATCAGCCATGCCATCGTCGTGTCAGTTAAAACGTATCGAGTCATAGGAAATTTCACTTCCGCTCGTAGCCTTGCTCGGGGATCAGGCCGATGCAAGCGAAGAAAGCGACGCACGAGGCGCCGCTTTCCTTTCACATCACGCCACGATGTCGCTGGTCGCAGCCTGGCCCACGGTGCTGACGATGAAGTCAGCCACGCCATGCCCGGAGAAATCCACCGACAACAGGCTATTGCCGCCCGACGAGGTCAACACTGCGTCGCCGGCCGAACCGGTGAAGCTGTTGACGAAGTGCAGGCCCGCACCGTTGGTGATGCCGGTCAGGTCGATTTTGTCCAGACCGCTGACGAAATCGAGGATCTGATCGATCGCACCCGGCTTGGAGTCCGAGCTGGCGGCGAACACGAAAGTGTCCGAACCGGCGCCGCCCCACAGCTTGTCTGCACCGCCAGCGCCGTAAAGGATGTCGTTGCCGGCACCGCCCTTCAGCTCGTTGGCCACGCTGTTGCCGATCAACAGATCGCTGCCCGAACCACCAATCGCGTTCTCGATGACCGCACCCTTGGCGATCGACACGTTGCCGACCATGCCGCCAACGTCGGAGAACGAAGCGCTGTTGAGGTTGATCTTCTGGTTTTGGGTGAAACCGGAGAAGTCCAGGGTGTCCTTGCCGCCGGCATCCCACACCGAGAACACCACTTTGTCGCTCGCCGACGACGCGCTGAGGAAATCGCGGCCGGTATTGGAGTTGAAGCCGTAGGTGGTGTCGCCGGTGCGGGTGGTGGTGTTGGCGCCGTAGAGCTTCTGGATGGCGGCGATGTCGTCCATCAGCGGGCCGGACGAGTAGGCTTCGACGCCGGCCTTGCTGAAGTTCTGGTTGGTGTTGCTCTCGCTCCAGTAACTCATGACGCTGTAGCCTCGGGTGTCCTGGCCATAAGTCGCGTCGTTATAGGTCGGGTTGCCGTTGCCGGCGTTGTAGTCGCCAGGGTGAGCAAGGCCCAGGGTATGGCCGATTTCGTGGGTCAGGGTCTGACGACCGTAGTTGTTCAGATCCGGGTTCTTGTTCTGCGTGTAACCGCTGTTGATCAAGTACCACGAAGTCCCGTCATAACCGGCCCCGGTACCCGGCAGATAGGCAAACGCCGCAGCGCCATCCTGGCCACCGCTGTAGTTACCGAAGGTCATGTGCCCGTCGCCGCCCGAGGCTCTCTCGGTGAAGGTGACATTGGCCACGTCGGCCCAGGACTGCATGGCGAGCTTGGCCTGCGCCTGCTGCTGCGCGCTGAACTGACTGAACCCGCTGATGCCGTGCTTGTTCATCGTGCTGTTCGAAGCCGACGTCAGGAACGTATAGGTGAGTTCGATCTTGCCGCTGCCGTCCTTGTCCTGGTAGGCAGCGCCGTCACGCAGCAATTGCGTAGCCGCCTGGTCGACGGTGTACGAGGGTTTGCCATTGACCGTGAGGTTGCCGCCGCGGTCGTACTGATGGCTGAAGCTATTGATCTGGTTGTACGCCGAGCTGAAGGCAGCCAGCTGGAAAGCCTGTTCGGCGGAATCAACAGCATTGGTTTTAACTTTCGACATAAACACACTTCCTTGTTTAGCAATGGAACAGTTTTTGTCCGACAGGACGATCTTTGGCGAGATCGTCCTATCACTCGCCCAATGAAGGCGTAACGAACCTGACACAATTGGAAATCTGTCGTAAAGAGTTTTTTTGCGATCCAATTTGGCTATATCAGGAAACTGCCGTAAACAAAGCGCGCGGGGAGAAAAGATTGTTTTTAGTTGCGATGAGGGTGGAAATTGTCTGACGATTTTCTATTTAAATATTAAATATCGGTAAGTTGGGATTTGTTGGGCAAGTCACATTTTCAGTCAGGCGTGCCAGTGCTTTGATATCAACTATGCTGATTCATTGAATAACAAATGTGGGAGCGAGCCTGCTCGCGAAGGCGCCAAGCCAGTCAACATAAGTGTCGAATGACAAACCGCTTCGCGAGCAGGCTCGCTCCCACAGGGGTCTTGTACGTTGGCCTGAAAAAACTCAGCTACCGGTGCGAATCTTGTTCCACACCCGTGTCCGGATCCGGTCGATATTCAGCGGCATCGCCTCCAGCGCAAACAGCTTGCCCATCATTTCCGGGCTCGGGTAAACCTTGGTGTCGTTCTTGATCGCCGGGTCGATCAGTTTATCGGCTTGTTCGTTGCCATTGGCGTAATGCACGTAATTGGTGATGCCGGCCATGACATCGGGGCGCAGCAGGTAGTTCATGAAGGCGTAGCCGGCCTTTTCGTCCGGTGCGTCGACGGGCATGGCGACCATGTCGAACCAGATCGCAGCGCCCTCCTTGGGAATCGCATAACCGATCTCGACGCCGTTCTTGGCTTCCTTGGCTCGGTTCTCCGCTTGCAGGATGTCGCCGGAAAAGCCCACCGCTACGCAGATGTCGCCGTTGGCCAGGTCACTGGTGTACTTCGAAGAATGGAAGTAGCTGACATAGGGCCGCACTTTCATCAACAGGGATTCGGCTTTTTTGTAGTCTTCGGGATTTTTGCTGTGGTGCGGCAGGCCCAGATAGTTGAGCGCCGCCGGGAGCAGTTCCGGGCCGTTGTCGAGGATCGCCACGCCACACTTCTGCAGTTTTTCCATGTACTCAGGCTTGAAGATCAGATCCCAGGAATCCACCGGCGCGTTGTCGCCCAGCACCGCCTTGACCTTGGCAATGTTGTAGCCGATACCGGTGCTGCCCCAAAGATACGGAAAGCCGTGCTCGTTGTTCGGGTCGTTGGTCTGCAAGGCCTTGAGCAGCGCCGGGTTGAGATTCTTCCAGTTCGGCAACTGACTCTTGTCGAGTTTCTTCAGCGCCCCGCCCTGAATCTGCCGCGCCATGAAGTGGTTCGACGGAAAAACCACGTCGTAACCGGATTTACCGGTCATCAGCTTGCCGTCGAGGGTTTCGTTGCTGTCGTAAACGTCGTAGGTGACGCCGATGCCCGTGTCTTTCTGGAAATTCTTCGTGGTGTCCGGGGCGATGTAGTCGGACCAGTTGTAGACCTTGACCGTCTCGGTCGCGTGACTGACGGAAGCGGCCAGCAGCAGCGGCGCCAATGCGAGGGTTTTCTGGATCATGGGGCGATTCCTGTATGGGCTTTTTTTGTTGGCAGGCAATCAAAGGATCAAACAATCAGAAAATCAGCACGTAGCTCTTGCGCACGGTTTCCTGGATATCCCAGATCCCGAGCGTGTTGGCTGGCAACATCAGTGCATCGCCGCCTTGTATGTGCAGGGCTTCGCCGCCACCGTCGGGGGTGAAGGTGCAGCGCCCGGAAATGAAATGGCAGAACTCCTGCGCGGTGATCTGCCGCCGCCAGCGGCCTGGGGTGCATTCCCAGACGCCGGTTTCGACACCGTCGTCGCGCTCGACACTGGTG
>NZ_WBRZ01000228.1:0-8603 GCF_008923895.1 Pseudomonas sp. GXM4 | reverse complement strand
AATTCTCAAGAATTCAATATGATATTTCAATATATCGACCCCGAACAGGCGCCGGGTGCAAGTCAAAAGAAAAATATTGCCTTTGCAAATGAGCTAAATGCTCGTTTTAACAGGAATAATTGCTTTTCACCGGAGTTCAATTGTGCAACCGCCAACGAAATATTAAGCTTTGACGACGCGATCTATATCGTTGTGGATGCATGCCAATATAAAGGTCAAGATCTATTCGATGAGATTAATGCTTTGTCCAATAAAAAGGTATTCAATAGGGACTACCTTTGCCAAAAAAAGAAAGCAATAATTACAGAGCTGTCGACACTTTCAGCAACAAGGAACTGCACCAAACAAGCGCTTTTGTCTGGAAATTTTGCAAGTGAAAAACTCAAAGAGTGGGTTGGAGCTCGCAATGACTTTCACTATGATAGGTTCATTACCTATCTGACAAATGGAACAACGCGAGCGTAGAGATTAACAATTGATAAAACTAAAAAGCAGTTAGATTCCCTCATCGAGCTATCAGGGTGCATACCAAGCTGGTGCGACCATACGGTTCATGGTCTGGCCCTGATCGCTATACGGGCTAGCCACTGTGGCCGAAAGCGGCGATCATTAACGGCTGCTTGCAACCAGAAATACATTTAAGAATAGAAATAAAAGTCCACATTTTAATTTGGCATTTTTTAAGCCGAAAGGTGCTACCAGGAAGAAATTAAATCCATTAAAGCAGCTATCTGAACTTTGAGTCTTGATGTTTTATATGAAAAAGATCAAGTTGAAGGTCATGTGATACCCTCTCCTGAAATAGGTAGCATTTAGCTTCCTCAACAGTCTTCCAGCGAGATGAAACACAATAAGAAAATAGCTCTTCTTCTTTTTTTTGCAAATAGCGAAGAGCGTCTTCATCTAAGTACTCATCAATAAAGCACGTCAATCGCTCACCTGGAACTAACTGCCATAAAACTAATCTTCTAATGGCTCGAACAAGATTCCCCATAGGGGATGGATTGGGCCGCAAGTTGATTTCAAGCTTTTTTGTTCTTAAGCGCTCAAGGTAGTCGTCATGACATATCAACTTTCTTTCCCACAAGTCATAAGCGACCGCATCCCAATCAAAGAATGTACCAAGCAAAACATCTTCCAGTGTTTGCATGGGTACATGCTTTTTTGCCCACGTGGTTTCTAAAGCCCAAAAGTCAATTTTCCAAGGCCCACTTTTATATCCGTAGCCTCCAAATCGATTAGGCGTCGCCTTAAGCTTTTCAGCCAAAAGCGCTACTTCCTCTTTAGAGTCGTGAATCACTAGATCTACGTCAGATCTAAAACCTGTTCGCCCCTCGCGAGCAAAATCACGAACAAGCCCACCTATGACCGCGACTCGATCAAAGGACCGAAAGTTAGACTTCAAAACGGCCTGCAAAGCTTCCATCTCTCCAGACCTGTTTGCCCAAAGATATCGATCCAATCGGCGCTTTAAAGCTGACTTATTAGGCGCAATTGACATCAGGCATAACCTCAATATCTTTCCAGAGACGCATGGCAAAAGTATCAGTCATTCCTGACACCATATCTGTAAGCAGGCGAAGCTCACGATAGCGCAACACCGAAGCGACCGTTGATGAATTTATATATTTGTCAGCTTGTTCAATATAGTTTGGACTTATCAACGAGAATACATACTTAGCACGAGCCCCCATTCGCTTTGATCGAATCTCATCAAATTTTTTACGACAGGAGATAGCCTCCCACAGTACAGTCATCAAACCATCGATGGCCTGAGAGCCTAAAGCCTCCATACGCAGTACAGATGAATGATTGAAAGCATTTTGCTGCGCAATTTTCTTCAGTTCATCGCAAAGCCGACTGTCATCCATCAAAGGTTTTATTGACTTGAAACCAAAAATTGCAGGGACATTTTCTACAAATGTTTTGCTCGCGTGCTCAATCAGACTCTCTATAAGGTAAGCTCTTAGATACTCAATCTTAATATCGCGTTGAATTTCCGGAGAAAACAGGCGGGACTCAATATCTCTAAATTTTTCTTGAATTTTACCAATCACGCCATCGGTTTTAAAGTTTTGGCGAAGTATAACTAGCACGTCATCCGGAGACATAATCCCTTTTTTGAGGACATCATCAACATCCAAAACGGAATAAGCGATATCGTCACACGCCTCCATAATCCAAGTCAGCGGGTGACGCTGCCCTTCCTCCAGCCCGGTCTGTTTTCTAATCCAGTCAACCAAGTCTTTTTCCGACTCGAAATAACCACCTTTTTTTCTAACTGGATCATCTTTATCTCTGTTTAAGTAACTTACAGGATATTTCAGTCCCGCTGCCAAGGTAGCAGCAGACAAGTCAAGACCAAGTCCGTCAATATGTGTCTGAAGTCTGGTTAAAAGACGAAGGCTTTGCGGATTTCCATCAAACTCAACGAACTCAGGCCAGTACTCCTCTGGAACTGGAGCCTCCAGAAGATCCTCATCTTTCTTGATTTTAGTAAAAATCCAGTCTTTGCGTTGCTCAAACCAGCGGCCAATGGCAACCTCACCTTGGTGCCCAAACGGAGGGTTACCTAAATCGTGTCCGAGACCTATCGACAGCAGCAGAGGGTTAATCATCTCAGCGAGACTATCGTCACCACAGCCATTCTGCCTGAAAGCGTCACGAGCGCCCTTGTACGCACGAGCGCCAATCGAGCGTGCTAGGTTGGAAACCTCATGGGAATGCGTTAAACGAGTACGCACTCCATCATTCTCTTCCATGGGCCAAACCTGAGTTTTATCAGCTAAGCGACGAACCGGAGTGGAGAAAAGCAAACGATCATAGTCTTGCTGAAACACCGAACGATGTGTAACAGCGCTAAGGCTGGATGAATCGCCCATCAGCCCTTGCTCAGTGGTCTCTTTAGCCATTCCGTAAGCCCCTGTGGGATTCGTGCGAGGACGGCGAGATTCGGACCAAATGCTTGGGGTTACTGGTTTTTCTTCCATGGATACTTTTTCCAGAAGGCTACGGTCAGGATTGCGGCGAACATTACCATACTGAGCATCCCAGCCAAGCGCGCAGATATCCTAACCGACAAGCTGAAGCGCGAGGGCGAGCGCCCTTCCTATTTCGAGCATAAATTTAGTGTAGATTTTTATAGCAAATCTTTCCGTTTTTGAGTCGATAGCAGCTCTTCGCTCCAAATTGGTTCGTCGCTCTATTCCTAAGTTATGCGAAGATTCGCTCTCACCGCGGGGTAAAGTTTTGCGGTGTCGCGTGAGTCTGTCGCAGGTGCTCAATTTTCTGCGACATGAAATACGATAGCTGTGGCTCTGCGATGGATTGGGTGCAACTCCGATGCGTTCGCCGTTTCTCAGGCCAGGGATCAGCAACCGAAGCCTGTCACACTGGGGATTTTATGCCTGCCACGAATGTCCGGACATGGCCGATTTTTGCCTTTTCTCGAAGGGCTGAAAACGCCCCAGTCTATTTAAGAACGCACTGAATATGTCGAAGGCTGAAAGCTACAAGCGCTGCCTGCTACACCACCAGACAGAGGCACGAATCGCCCTAGCGAGCTACATACCCCACCATACAGCTCTCTTCGTCAGGCTGCGATAGCGCACGCGACGTGCTCATGACTGCAAGGCACTGACCACGCAGATACGATGGCCAAGCAAGACGGGCTGCATCATTGATAAGCAATATCTGACGTCGTTCTCAAAGCAATTTTTGAAACAATCTGAGAAAAGCAGTAAATAAATCCGAGGAACGTGCCGAAAGGTGATGTAGGTGACTGAAAATGGTTGCCGTACCCACTGATAAGGCTCTTGAATGAAGAAGTTGTACAAGCTGTTCCGCACCACTGCCAGCATTGCTGGCGCCATAATCTGTTTCGTGCGCAACTACTGCGTAGATAATCCTTGGGTCATATCTGGCCTGAAAAAGCTTATGATTGCCTCTAGCATCATCATCACGATCCTATCGGCGATGCTTTGGCACATCTCTGCTACCTGGCAAGAAGACGTGGCCCAGATCCAGAACCTCGATCAGGCGAAGGTTATTGCGATCACCACCGCGGCCGCCATGCTGAACACAAAAGCGGCGATGCTTGGGGTGATCGCAGCCCTTCTGAACGCCCTGTACTTTTGGATCGGGACGCTGAGCAGCTCCATAGAGTAAAAATACTCTCTTTTAGGGCACCTCGTCAGCGATGAATCGTTCCTGATGCCCTACACGTATTGGATGCTTGCTCCTGGCCGATAGCTGAACCTAGCCAAGCATGCGCCTAGCTATGCGCTGCGACTAGTCAGCACTGTCTGCGCGATCCAGTGCCTGGTACCTGAGCAAAAAAACCACCTGTCCTAGAACAGATGGTTTCTGATTTTGCTGGAAGAAATAGTTGTCAGCGGATAAACGCAATCCCAGCGAAGAGAATCGCCGCCACGAGGGAGAGCATCACGCCAATATCTACAATGAGACTCACCCGAAACCGGGATAGCTCTGCCCGAAATTGTGCGAAGTCGGGATTGGATATACCTGCAGAGGACAAATGCCTATCAGAATCCATGGCTTGGATAACTGCTTCGATTCGCTGCTCAGGCACGTTAATCGCCTTTAAGGCTTTGTAGACTACCAGTCGATTTTTCATTAAGGCCTCCAAAATTAAAAAAGGCCTACCCCCAAGACGGGGAGGCCCGTCTTGGGTGGGGGAATATCATGCTTCCGTCGACATATAGGTCGACTGTCCGCGCTTCCGGAAGCGATGCGTTTTGGGAGGATCCTGCGGAAACCGCAGTGCCGTCTTGAAGATCCTGGCGGCTAGTGTGAGCTTGTAAATTGCATCCACTGACATTTGCCGTCAATCCGAAAACCGACTATCGAGTGTTCCCGAATGTTGGGCGCAGGGTTGTCTGCATCCGATACTTTCGTCTTCTGAATTTGGCGTAGCCCGCAAGCCTTGGATCAGTCAGTAGTTGGAGATAGCCAGCGTCATGGTTCTCACGCTGATCGATCCTCACGCTAGACATCATTTTCATTCGTTTGAAGGAAGAGAAGCATAGCTTTCCAGTGGCCGTTGATTTGGTCCAACTGGTGCCAGTGTCTCGGTCGGATGTGCAGAGTATTTTCATGGTGGCGCAACTCCACTCCGTCATTGCACAACTGCTGGATCAGCAGTTTGATGTCGGCAGGGTCTGAGTTGGGTGTGGCGACAGCGGCGACACTGGCGACAATCTGCGGAACGCCATGGTTGGCATCTGGCGACAGCTTGGCGACGGACGTGGCGACACACCGCAGGACAGGGCGCATCTGATTTTTTGACTGAAAGCGGCGTACTGCGTCATTCAGACGGAACACGGCACACCTCGAAATTTTTTGTGTCTTGGCATCTCACACATTGCGTTGTGAGTAACTCAACGAGGAGCGTGGCAGTGTGATCACTGCTCTTGCGTGCAAAGCGTGGACCGTTGCGATTGATGTCTCGGATGGTAAAGCGCGTCCAGCCTTTCTGCTTCAACCACCGTAACAAACGATCCGCTTCCTCTCGTAGGGTGTTAACCGGTTCTTGCTCAGTCAGGCGTTGAATCTCGGCGAGGTAATAATCCATTAGCGTTGAAGCGCGCTGAATATGCTCTTCGTTCAAGGTAGTTGCTTGTTCGATTACCGCCAGAACCCCCGCGATGCGCAGTACATTCGCTGCAGCTTTACTTGCGACGGATTGCACGCCTGCCAGCTCCCCGAACTCGCCAGACTGGCACTCTATGGTGTCGTGAATATCAATCCAGGCCATGCGGGCGCTGTGCGTCAATTCCATTGTCGTGAGCTTGAGTGATCCGTCTTTGTTGGTCGCTAACGGTTTCTTCAGAAGATCAGTGATATGCGATTGGTAGCGCTGGACCTTGGGGTCTTGCGTCAGATCTACCGCCTTGTACAGGCGTTGACCTATCAAACGTTCAGGCCAACTGATCAGGAATCTGCCGAGTACACCTTGGCCATTGATCATCGGATCTTTGAGGAACTGGTTAGCGAGATACGGCTGCAGCATCAGATGCATGCTTAGACGACGATCATAGGCTCGAAGGCTTTCCCCGGGCATGGAGCGTGCCCGGTCTATAGGGCTGCCATCCCAGATTTTCGAAAGCGCGGTGATGGCTTTGAGCTGGTTCTCTTTGCTCATGGTGCTGCCGCCGAGGAATTGACCGCCTTCGTCATTGAACAGGCCCATGCTTGGCAGCCCATAACACAGGTTTTTTATGAGGGCTTCGATGGTAGGGTCGGTTGAGATCAGTCTGGGCTGGACGGGCTCGGAGAGTTCACAGATGTCATGCTTTGCCTGTCGCTGGGCTCTGGCCGCAAGACGGATAGCAGATTGGTAGGCGTTGAGCTTTTCCATGTACACAGACCACTGCTCTCGCTCCCAGCTACGTGCTGCCGAGAGGGCTTGGTGATCCACTGCACTTTTACGGTCACCTGATGATGCGATCGTTAGCAGATACAGAGACAGTGGGTAGTTGCGACCGTCGAGCTGTACGTTGACGTGGCCCTGAGTCACCAAAGCCGCAGTGGCCAGCACCGATTGAGCGGCCATGGCGATCGGTGCGCCGATCACCTCTGCCATCCGTTCTACCGCGTCTCCCAAGAGCTCACCGAGCGCTTCGACCGGGTAGCTCAAGGGGCGGGGCTGATAATCCAGAAGGGGGCGCGGTGGCGGATCGCATTTTTCGCACAATTGCATCGAGAACCATCTCCTTATGAGATCAGTTTTTCCTCGCTATTAAGGAGAAAGCACGACGATGAGATGTATTTTCAGCGCTCTGGAACTACTCGGGATCGTCGTTAACTGCTCCTCGTGAGGCGTTGGTGTACCCCGCGCTCGACTCGCGATCAACCAGGCCATCAGGGGAGGCAGTTTACGTAGAAGACCTTGGGTCTCGGTGGCTTTAGATAGATTTATTACCGTATGTGAGATCGCCAAGCGAGCCGCTGCAAAACGCCGCGGCGAAGCCTTCGCGACTACAGCTGCTACGGCGGGAAAGCATGATCGGGAGTTATGTTGGCGACGACCGCCAGTTCGTCGCCTCACCCCTGTTCAGGGACGGCAAGGGTTGTCGCCGCTGTCGCCGCCGTCGCCATCAATTTGAATCTGATTAACGAATCGAGACGACTTTCCGGTTTCTGTTTTCATGGATTGCTGCGATTGAAAAATCCCCCGTGGCCGCCTTTTGAATGTGCTCACTCCACCAGGCCATCATCGGGCGTCGACGTTCAATGTAGTCTGCGCGGTTGTAAGCGCTTCTTACCTCGTCTTTGTCAACGTGAGCCAAAGCTACCTCAATGAGTTCTGCATCCCATGCGTGCTCGTTCAGGATCGTGCTGGCCATGGAGCGCATTCCGTGGCTGACGAGTCGCCCCTCAAACCCCATACGTTTCAGCGCCATGTTGGCGGTCTGGCTGTTGCAGTGAGTGCGGGGGTTGCGATCCGAGGGGAACACGTGCTCTCTGTGTCCACTGTATGGTTTGATGGCCTCGAGGAGAGCTAAAGCCTGCTCCGTGAGCGGGATGATGTGTGTGCGACGTTTCTTCATTCGCTCCGGTGGAATGGTCCAGATCTTCTTTCCGACGTCGATGTCAGCCCATCGAGTGGTTGCAGCTTCTGCTGGCCGAGTCATCGTGTGGAGCTGCCATTCGATGAGGCATCGGGTGGTTCTTTTGATGCTGGCGTTGGCAATTGCCACCATGAGTTCATTGAGCTCATCGGGGGGCAATGCTGCCATGTTTTTCTTCTTTGGTTTTTTGAAGACCGATCGAATTCCGCTCAGGGGGTTGGCGTGGATAAGTCCATAGTTCACCCCGTAAGTCATGATTTCGTTGAGGCGTTGGGTCAGGCGCTTGACCGTTTCCAAGCTGCCTTTGGTTTCAAGTGGTCTAAGCAACTTGATGACCTGAGGTGCGCTGATTTCAGAAATCGGGGTTGCTTCCAGATCCGGGAAGATGTGCAGCGTGAGCGAGCGCCAGATGTCTTCAGCGTAGGCGGTTGTCACGGAGTCTTTCTTGAGTTCAAACCAGGCTGTCGCGACGTTTCGAAAGGTGTGCTCTGTCGCAGCTTTTTTCGCTTGGCGATCTGCATCGCGTTGCTCTTTCGGGTCCAGTCCTTGGGCAACCAGCTCCCTGGCTTCAACCGTGCGTTTTCGCGCATGAGCCAGGCTGAGTTCTGGAAATGTCCCCAGTCCCATGTTGATCCGTTTCTTGGTCACGGGATGGATGTAGTTGAAATTCCAAAGCCTCGAACCGTTGGTTCGGACTCGTAACTGAAGGCCGTCGCCGTCGGTCAATGTGTAGTCCTTGTCCTTGGGCTTGGCGGCTTTGATTTTAAGGTCTGAAAGGCGTGTGGCTCGGGCTCCCATGGGTACTCCAACGCTGTTTGTGTATTCCAAAATTTACCAGTCAGGGGCTTGGAATACGCCTTGGAATACATTTCAAAATGGATCTGCATGAAGCGCTGTGGAGCCCAATAGCCCTGAAACCCCCGTATTTACTAGATTTCAGGCACAAAAAAAGACGTCCGTGGACGTCTTTAGATGATGAAGTGGTGGAGCCGGGGGGATTTGAACCCCCGT
>NZ_WBRZ01000227.1:0-8617 GCF_008923895.1 Pseudomonas sp. GXM4 | reverse complement strand
GGAAACAGGCTGGTCTGGCTGCGGGACTGTCCCTGGATGTAGGCCATAACGAAAAATGCTCCGTATCTTTCGATACGGAGCATTTTCTTTGAGCGCTGCGCAGATTGCTAGGTTTTCACACAGTCTGTTGATGGCCGGTTTTTTTGTGTCTGGAAGTTGAATCGTGCTGGCGGTGAAGACTTCCAGAGGATCGCTGAGCCCTTCCTCCCCGGATTACTTCTCGAAATCCAGATGCAGCCTCGCCAGTACATTGAAGATCGGCTCCCCGGCTTTGTGCGGGACGTTCAATCGAGTGAATACTTTCCTCCAGTTGGCGAGCGCAGCGAGAGTCTGCTCGATATATTCCTCGGCCTTGAGGTATTTATAATCCTTGCAGATCTCCATGATTCGCTTGCGCGTAGGCGTGCCGGGAGTGCGGCCACCGAAGTCAGTGGTGTGCTCGCCCATGGCGTTTGCGAAGGTCAGGTCGTATGCCGGGGACAGCGTCCAGGTTTCTCTCTCGCCTTTTTTTTCAGGATTGTGGCAGAGAAAGGCAAAGTTCTTCGCATGGTCGTCATGGTTGTGAGACAGCGCATTGAAGATCATTAACCTGGCCATCTTTTCCACTTCGACGGAGCTTCTGGTCAACACCTGAGTGAGCTTGAGCAGGTTCGGGTAGTCGATGGATGACAATGCGCGGTAGTCCGCGTATATGAGCGCCGAGACGGTCATCATGTGAATCTTGCGCTCGCCGTCGCGGTCGAAGCGCTTGGTTGCGAAGAAACGCTCAACCTCGCCGCCAGGCATCTGCACATTCAGAAGATCCGATTCAGCCATGGTCACTCCGGCGGCACGAGCCATCTCGGCATAGGCGAATTCAATGCCGCCGGTTTCAATCGGTTCGTACAATGCCCTGAACTTCACGATCCAATGTGCATAGCCCTCGGGCAGGGCATCAAAGGCCGAAATTGCGTGTTTTTTGTCGGCAGACAGCGCCACGATTGCCTTCGGTCGTGCGCCCCCCGGTGAGCCACCAGCCAGTCGCAATTTGGTAAGCACTGCAGGGGTCTCACCCTCTTGAACTTCGATTGAAGCTTCGTAGAGTTGGCAAATATCCAAAGGGCCTGTGAGCTCTGTTTTTTCCGCCTTCGGCTGATATTCAAACGCACCCATACTGCGCTCGCCCATATAAGCAAGGCGATCAAGCGCTGTGAGGGTTAGGTGGGTGCCGTCACCGAAGGTGCTGTCGAAATATCGATCCATCAGCAGCATGCCCCAGCCGTCAGGCAGTGAATCGGCGAACGGTCCGTGTAGCCCTTCGAAGAGGCTGGTGTTCCTGGCCAACTGGGGCTTTTCGTCCCAAGCCATTGTCAGCGGCGAAAGATTGTAGCCAGTGGCAAGCCAACCCGGATCGTAAGCGAAGTAAATCCCCCGGCCCGCGACTCTGACCAGTTCACCAACCTTGGCGCCCTCTTTCAAAACATTCAGCGCTTCTGTGTGTTTGAAAGGCTTGATCATCAGCGCGTCCCTCTCTTGCGCCTGGCATTCTTCAGCTCATCCAGCGAGCTCGGCTGCTCTGGTTTGAACAGCTTGGTCACAGCGTTGAGTTCATCAAGCGCAGTGGCTATCAGGATCAAAGCCTCCAACGTCACGAGACCGGTCGCTTCGAATCGCTTGATGGTGGATTCGGAAACCCCCGCCTTTTCTGCGAGCGTCTTGCGGGAAAGATTTTTGGAGAGCCGCAGGATTTTGGCGTTTTCTCCGACATTTCTAGCGATCTCAGCCGGCGATTGAAGCAAATGCATGAGCGACATGGCAAACCCTTCCAATTCTTAAGGATCTTAATAGAGCCATTGTAGCCATCTAACCTCCCTTAAGGATCAGATATGACCATTTTTGAAAAATTTCACTAATTTCGTGGAGCAATAGAGATCTTCGGATTGCTACACAGCTGACACTGAGGATTACGCGGTTGGGTCACGCGTGGCCGCTTTTGTCACCGCGAATCTTACTCTCCGCAATGCAGTCATATTTGGCAACGTAATGATGAACACAGCGTTTGTTGTGCCGTTCAAGATCGCCGCTCATGTGGTTACCAAAGCGGACATCATTTATGGACATTAAACCCATTCGGAGCACTGAAGACTTGTCCGCAGCATTGCTGCGTATCGAGCAGATTTGGGGCGCTGAGATGAACTCGCCGGAAGGCGATGAATTGGAAATTCTCGCACGGCGGGTGGGCGAGTATGAGTAGCAGCAATTCCCGATTCCCCCTTCCGAGCCCTTTCAAGAGGACAAACCTGGTATTGATCAGCGGTTTTGACGCTGCACTAGCCGAAAAACCGGTCGCAACGACCGGTTACTTTTTACTCGGAAATCAACGCCGGCTAACCCACCGGCACCACATTATCCAGCACCTGATTCACCGCCAGCTCGCCCAGCATGACGACCTGGGCGATGCCGAGCAGGGTTTTGCGCTGGCTGCCGTCGAGCAAGGCGGCAAAGTCGCCGAGCATGACGCTGGCCGAGCCGAGGGACTCGCTGGCGTTGACCAATAGCGACTCGGTATCGGTGCCCGGATTAACCATGAACATGCTGCTGGCCTGGTACGGCGGTGAGCTTGTTTTTGGTGGGATGAGATAGTGGTCGAGGGCGCGTTCGGCGGCTTCGTGGAGTTTTTTCGAATCGAGGGACTCGTAAGGAGAGGCCGGATCGGTTTCCGGCGGATTTGGCGTCACTTTGAACACGGGGCGGTACCTTTCATTTGAGCCGCATCCACCACGCTACTAAACGGGAGGGTGGCGGCTGTACGCAAGTTAGTAGACCGGACCCATCCCCCATCCGGCGCACCCGAAGGCGCCATGCGCACAGCCACCATAAAATACAGGCACGCGCCTGATTCAACGGAACTCGTGCAACCGTTACGAGGAGGACATTACCGGGCTACTAAACCCGATCACTGGAAATCAGTGACGCGAACCAAGTTACCGACCGCCCTCCAGGCGCACAAGCCGGCGGATTCTGGCGTACCGGTAGGCAGCGGCGCAAGGATTTGTAGGCATCGGGACGCAACGTGATTCAACTTTAAACAGCCATAGCGCTCCACGTGTAAAAGCCTGGAAAACAGAAGGAAATTTCCGACGAGCTCAGCGTGAACGAGTTGAAAGGATGCCAGAGGACGATGATGTTGGCGGTGCAGCGGTGATCGGGTTTCTGCGCCAATAAGCCCCTCACCCTAACCCTCTCCCGAGGGAGAGGGGACCGACCGTGTTGCGTTCAAGAGATGCGCCGACCAGAGATAACGTGGCGAACCCAAGGAACCCGGAGGCGTAACTCAGCGGGTCGCAACAATGAACAAACGTGGAAACGGCAACAGCACCGAGCCGTCAGCCAAGGCCGGATAAGCCTTGGCAACCTCCGCCAGATACCGCTGCAGATACTGCGCCCGCTCCTCCTCGGTCAATGGGCTCAGGAATGGAATCAACCCGCTACCCTTGAACCACTCCACCACCCCCGCCGCCCCGTCCCGGAGTTGGTGATGATAGGTAGTGCGCCACACATCGACCCGCGCGCAGTGCGGCCGCAGCATTGAAAAATACTCACTGGCACTGGCCATGTCGGTGCGCTGCCCGGCAGCGCCTGCGAGCTTGCTCGCCCACGGCCCATTGGCGGCGACTTCGCGCATCAAGCGGTGGGACGGTTCGTTGAGGTTGTCCGGCATCTGGATCGCCAGGCTGCCACCATCTGAAAGCTTGCTCGCCAGGGCTGGCAGCAACGAAGCGTGATCAGGCACCCATTGCAGCACCGCATTGGCGAAGATCACATCGAACGGGCCTTCATCGGTCCACTTGTCGATCTCGGCCACCTCGAACTGCACATCGGGCAAGCGCTTGCGCGCGGCGGCGATCATGTCCGCCGAACTGTCCAGGCCACTGACCCGGGCCTCGGGAAAACGCTGCACCAGCAACTCGGTGGAATTGCCCGGCCCGCAACCGATATCCACCACCGCCCGGGCGTGCGCCGTGGGTATCGCCGCCAACAGATCACGGGCCGGGCGGGTGCGTTCATCTTCGAAAGCGACGTATTGCTGGGCAGACCAACTCATTGCGTTCTCCTGTTGGGGTTTTCTGTCGACTGTCGACACGATACCGCGATCTGCGCCGTACGCCTTCCCTACCAAAGTCCTGCACCGAAACTTGTAAACAGAATTTTCAGCGCAACGCCGATGTCTGAATTTCAAGCTCCCAAAACAAGGACTCCCATCATGAAATTCGCAAAGATTGCCCAAAAACTCGCCCTGTGGGCCGGTAGCCCGAAGACGTTCATGGGGGCATTGATCCTGATCGGGTTGTGGGGGTTGAGCGGGCCGATTTTTGGTTACAACGACACTTGGCAGCTGATCATCAATACCTCGACGACGATCATCACCTTCCTGATGGTATTCCTGATTCAGAACACGCAGAACCGCGATACCGACATTCTGCACTTGAAACTCGATGAGCTGCTGCGGGTGAACAAGGAAGCGCAGAACGCGATGCTCGGGCTGGAGGCGCTGGATCTGAAACAGCTTGAAGCGCTGCGCCGGCATTACCGCGCGCTGGGTGAGAATCAGGTGTTCGATCTTGAGGGGCTTGGCGACAAGAGCAAGCCAAAGCAGGATTTGAATGAGTGCTGAGCAAGTAAACACACCCTGTGGGAGCGAGCCTGCTCGCGAAGAGGAGGGTCAGTCAAAACATCATTGACTGACACACCGCTTTCGCGAGCAGGCTCGCCCCCACAGGGGAAGCATCGCTTTTCAACTCAAGATTTCGTTCGCGCTGCAACAATACGGCGAAGTTAGCGACTGGCCTGCAACGCTCGGGCTTTCTCCAGATGGTTTTGCAGCTTCGGCAAGGTCTCATCGGCAAACGCTTTGATTTCCGGCACGTCGGTGGTCTGTGCCTGTTGCTCGATCTGGGTGATGGCCTCTTCGGTCGCCTTGACCTGACTGGCAGCGTAGGCCTGATCGAATGTCGCGCCGTCCTTCACTTCTGGCATCAACTCTTTGGCCTTGTCGGCGAGTTCTTCGCGAGGTGCGACCGGCAGGTCGAGCTTCTTGGCGATTTTCGCCAAATGCTGATTGGCCGTGGTGCGGTCGTTGATGACGACAATGGTGTAATCCTTGACCTCTTTGGATTCGGTCTTGCCGTGGGCCAGACGGCTGGCTTCGATGTCGGCCATGCCTTTGGCAGAGGCATCGTTGATGAATTCAGCAGGCGACTGGGCGAACGCAGTGCTGGCGCACAGGCCCAGCAAAGTCGCAAAACTGGCATTACGTAAACGGGTGGCCATCCGGCTCATGGTCGCGCCCTCCTTCGTGGAAAATTCAAGCGGGCCGTGATTCGCCCGCTGCTCAAATAGTCGCGGCGGACAATGGTCCGCCTCAGTTAGGAATGCTTTGGCGTTCAAAGGTTTAGAAAATCTGCCGAGGCCGCGACGAACGGTGCGCTCGCTTTAGATGCCCAACGCTCGATGATTCAGGCGTTTGGCCGCATACATGGCCTGATCGGCATGCCGGAACAGTTGCTGTTCTTCTTCACCGTGTTCAGGGAAACGCGCCACGCCGATGCTCGGTTCGATACGCAGGTCATGGCCGTCGAGGCGCATGGGCTGCGCCAGCACCTGACGGATTTTTCCGGCGACGCTGTCGGCATCTTCGGCGGCATGCACGCTATGCAACAGCACGACAAATTCATCGCCACCGATACGCGCCACGGTGTCGGTTTCACGCACGCAGCCTTTCAGCCGATTGGCCACGGTTTGCAGGAGCATGTCACCGACGGCATGGCCATGGGTGTCGTTGACCTGTTTGAAGCGATCCAGATCAACATACAGCAGCGCCATGTGTCCGTGCACGGTTCGCGCATGGGCCAGCGCAGCCCTGAGCCGATCACGCAGCAGTTCGCGGTTGGGCAGTTGCGTCAGTTGATCGTATTGCGCCATGCGCTTGAGCCGCGCGTGCAGTTGCTGGCGCTCGATAGCCGTGGCGACTTGTGCACAGACATATTGCAGCAGTTCCTTGTCCTGCTCGGTGTAACGTTCGCCGCCAGCGAGGCTTTTGACGATCAAGGCGCCGATGGTGCCGTTTTTTGAGTTCAGTGGTACGCCGAGCCAGCAAGGCGCGTTTTGTTCCGCCACCAGCTCAGCAAAATCGGGCGTGGCATCGGCGCTGTCCGGCGTCAGCAACATTGGCTGGCCGCTGCGGATCACTTGCGCGCAGAGCCGTCCGATGACGGTGCCGGGCTGCTCGGGCTGCAATTCGTGATCGTCGACGTGATAGGGAAAATTCAGCTGCGCGCAGTGTTCGTCGTACAGCGCCACGGAAAAATTCAGCGCCGGCAGCCACTCGCCAATCAGCAGATGGATGCGTTTGAACAGCGCCAGCAAATCTTCCGCCGCGTGCGCCGCTTCGGAAATCGCGTACAACGCCGCTTGCCGCGACTCGGCCTGCTTACGCTCGGTGATATCGCGGGCGACGGCGATGCGCAGTTGATCCACTTCCGACCAGCGCGCCGACCAGGAAATATGCGCGACGCTGCCGTCCTTGCGCAGGTAGCGGTTCTCGAAATTGTGCTTCGGGTCGCCGCCCATGATTTCGCCTGCGGCCGCGAGGGTGCGCTGGCGATCGGCCGGGTGCACCAGCTCGATCATCGAGCGGCCGATCAGCTCGTCAGGCGTGTAGCCGAAAATCCGCTCGCAGGCAGCGCTGACAAAAACGAAACGGCCCTGTTTGTCGACCGCGCAAACGGCGTCCAGCAACAGGTCCATGTAGCTCGCCAGCGGCGCAGGGTTAGGGCTTTCCATGGTTCTACGGGATGTCCGCACAGTGCAGCGATTTCAATCGTCCATGATCGTGATTGCGAGTCCCTGCCCATTTCATCAAGTCTTGTTCGGCAGCAGCCCCGGCAGCGCGTGCATCAACGCATTGATGGCGAAGCCGATAAACATCACGCCACATAAACGGGTGATGAGCAGCTCATGACGCTGATACACCGTGCGCACCCGCTGCGCGCCGACCACGCCGATGAGGATAGCGTAAGCCAGCGCACCGCCGATAAAGCTCAGGGCGATCAGCGCCGGCAGCATCGACCAGTTGAGCAGTTCGGCGCGGCTCGACAGCAGCGCCGTAAAGGTCGCCACCGCCACCGGATAGGCCTTGGGATTGGTCAGGCCGAAGACGATGCCGTGCCAGAACGGCTGCCGCGCCGCCCCTTGCGCCTCGTCGCCATTGCGGCGTTGGGCACGCACCGCACGCCAGCCGAGCCAGAACAGGTACACCGCGCTGAGCACGCCGAGCACATCGAACGCGGTGCTGCCGATTTCCCGCGCACCGACAATCGCCACCAGCGCGGTGCTGCACCAGATCACATCGCCGAGCAGATGCCCACACAGAAACCCCGCCCCGGCGCGCCGCCCATGGGCCGCGCCAATCCCGAACACCGCCAGCACGCCCGGCCCGGGCGTGATCCCGTAGATGAAACCCGAAGCCAGAACGGCCAACAGCAATGATGGAGTCATGAGAAACCTGCAAGCGCCAGAACACGTGGCGCAGAGTCTATATCAACAAGATTGAAGCGGATCAGGGTTCGTCGCAGAAACGCATGCCGGGGTAAGGTTTATGCCGACACGCAGCCAGCCGCGATTGCAAATCGCCGACGTGGACCTTCAGCTTGTGCCCGTCGGGATCGAGGAAGTAGAACGACGCGCCTTCAATAGCCTCTCAGATTTTCGGGAATGAAATATTGCTGTCCGTCATAGCGCAACGTGGTCAGCACCGGCTTTTCGTGGGTAGTTTTCGACTCGCAGGTGTCGGGTGGCCCCTCACCGACCAGCCCCGTGGTGACCGAGCGGACAATGATATCGGCGTAACCATGGGAACTGGTTTTGCCCATCTCAAGCGTACGCACCGTCTCCGAGCGCTCTCCGGCACAATTGCCATCCCATTCGCCACTGAAGCTGTAGACGACCAAACGGTCCAGCACCGGGCGCAGTTTGTCGCCCTCTTTCACGTAGAGCGACAGCAGGGTTTCATCCAGCGGATTGACGCGCGACGAGCCTTTGAAATGGGCGCGTACGCCGAAGGCACGGAGGTCGGACGTGAGTTTATAACGCGCCGTATCCAGCTCCAGACTCTCCAGCGCGATGGCATCGGAGAGAAACGCCGACCGCTGATGATAGGTCGCCAGCGGCTTGGGGCTGCCAGCGGTAGTGACGGCCAGAGCCAGATCGTATGAACCCACCCTGCCGTCCTGACCATAGACGGGATCGGGCACGAACGTCGATAGCGCGGTAATCGTCAGCGACGGATAAGCCGGCCAGTCCTTGCACAAAGAAAAGTCCGCTTCGCCACTGACCGCAGGCGGCGTGCAATCGGCCCACGCCTGCCCAGCCACCAACCACCCGCAGAGCGCCGCAGCGCTGATCCATATGGACTTCATTGTCAATTCCCGCTCCTTGAAGATATTTCCAGGCGCGCACTATCCCTTTCTGCATCGAAGGATTCAACAGATCTGGCCAGCGAATCCTCTCATGTGTCTGAAGTCGGAATTCGCGAGCAGGCTCGCTCCCACAGGAAATCCGCATTGCAAATGTGGGAGCG